>NZ_BLRL01000009.1 GCF_015082335.1 Moritella sp. F3
CCCTTTAGTTCAGTTGGTAGAACGGTGGACTGTTAATCCATATGTCGCTAGTTCAAGTCTAGCAAGGGGAGCCAATTAAAAAAAC
This sequence comes from Moritella sp. F3, assembly GCF_015082335.1. Taxonomy (NCBI): domain Bacteria; kingdom Pseudomonadati; phylum Pseudomonadota; class Gammaproteobacteria; order Alteromonadales; family Moritellaceae; genus Moritella; species Moritella sp. F3. The sequence goes on from NZ_BLRL01000009.1 coordinate 86, forward strand.
CCAGTTATTTATATAACTGGGTTTTTTTTCGTCTAAAATTTACAGACATAAAAACCGAACACTTGGTTCGGCTTAGCAATATAATCTGTATTAATACACGATCTTAATCAGCAATATTAGTTAGCAGTAATACTGATTTCTACACGACGGTTAGCAGAACGGCCACTTGCAGTCTCATTTGATGCTATAGGACGACGCTCGCCATAGCCACGTGTTGATAAACGGCCTGACTTGATACCACGTTTATTCAAATAATCGCTTACAGACTCTGCACGCTCTTCAGAAAGCGTTAAATTAGACTGAGCACTACCAACGCTGTCAGTGTGACCAATAATACGCAGTGATGAATCAGGATATTCATTTAGCACTTTAGCGACACTGTTCAAGCTTGAGTAGATATCAGAGCTCAAGTTATAACCTGCAGTTTGGAAACCAATACCTTTCGCCATCACCAGTTGCAGTTCATTTTCGCCAACACGTTTAACTTGTACACCAGAATCAGTTAATTCTTTACGTAGTGCTTCTTCTTGACGATCGAAGTAATGGCCAATACCACCACCAATCGCAGCACCACCTAACGCGCCAAATACCGCGCCGTTTTTCTTACCGGTAGAAGCACCGATTAATGCACCTGCAATCGCACCGCCAATCGCAGATTTCGTTGCGGTATTCGTCTCTTCTTCACCCGTTGTCGCATTTTGGCGCGCACAACCAGTAAGTGCAGCAACAATCATTACTGCTGTCATTGTTTTTTTCATCATTGGATAAACCTTAAATATAGAAACGATATTGGGAATGAGTGATCGTGAACACTGTAACTTAAATAAGCTACAATCGCATCGGTATATTTACTAGTAAATTAACGGATGCCCCATCAAATAGTGATATCCCTCTCACTATTTTATCAGTCTAGCTACTTCTTACACAGCTTTACAATGCCCTACCTTGAATTGTGACAGTGCGCACTCATCTATTACTAAGTATCAGCATACAATGATGCGAATGCGTTTTCTCAAAAAGGATACCTATGTATAGCTTTCTAAGAACATCATTAATTTTAGTACTAATGCTAGCCGGTAAAGCGCCGCTAGAAGCCGCTACAATGCTTAGCCTTAGTCAAACCTCTAATAACGGCAGTGCCACTAACCGAGTGCGCACACAAATAAGCAAAGACTTAGCCGGCCTTTATCAACTGTCTGATATAAACAGCACGAATATCATTCAACCTTATACTGACTTCGATTCACTTTATTCACTTGCTGAAGCTGCGCAAGATGAGTTAGCGACACTCACTCAACAAATTGCCTTAATGTCACAAACCAACGCCGTGATCCCTGCGATTAAAAGTGTTGAACGTGCCCAAGCTAAAATTGCCAATAAACATAACGGCGCAGTAGAGAAAATTACCGATTTAGCACGCAGTTCGATTATTGCTAAAAATAGCCAAGAGTTAATTAGTGCATTTGAATTACTCGAACAAGAAACCGATATCGTACAAATAAAGAATCGCTTTAATAACCCAAAACAAAATGGTTACCGTGATATCAATTTATTAGTACGCTTACCAAAAACCCAGATGGTCGTTGAAGTACAGCTACACTTAGATCGTATTGAAGCGATTAAAAATGGTCCTGAACATGACAATTACGTCAAGATCCAACAAATCAGCCATACAGCGAAACAGCAACAACGCGAAATATCAGAGATTGAAGCTTTCAAAGTAACGCAGCTTAAAGAAGAGTCTACCAATTTATACCAGGTAGCTTGGCAGCAGCAGTTAATGACTGAACTAAAAACCAGCTTTAAACAAATGGCATAACCATCGCTTAAAAATAAAAAGGCCCATCATTACAGTAATGATTGGGCCTTTTCTCTTCTAAACTTTAAAACTCAATGCACAGTTAATACAAAGTGAATGTAACATTAACGCAAAAAGGTTAAGCGTAACCCCATTTCCAGTTAAAGCGAATTTGCTGCTGCAAACCAAAACGCACCATTAACCAAGGTACCATAGGCAGTACTTTATAGTGTGCAGTTTTCTTCAAAACGCTTTTACCAGTACGGAAGAAGGTAACTTCTTCATCGCTCTTTAAGACGCGTACAACAATCCTTTTTTGCTTGCCCTCTTCAGCGATTACAACTTTTGCAAGGCTATATTCGTGTGTCATCCCAGACCCGTTATAAACCAAAACAATCTGATTCTCAGTTAACTTGTTACGCGCTAAGTAGCTTTTTAGCTCACAGCCCTGAAAACCAAATAAGGGATCTCTATTCATGTTTCTTTCCATCTATAATCAAATACAATTAAACGTTTATTTATTTTCTTGCCAAAAAAAATGAGGCCTCCGATGGAGACCTCATTTTTTAACAATTCTATGTGCTGGTTATTCTGCAATAAACTCGCGAAGTTTTTTCATTGCATTCTTTTCTAACTGGCGAACTCGCTCAGCCGAAACACCATAACGATCGGCTAATTCTTGCAGCGTCGCTTTATCTTCCGCTAACCAACGAGAGTTAACGATATCTTGACTACGGTCATCTAACTCAGAAATGGCGCTAGAGAGACGTTGAGATGCACTTTTATCCCAGTTTTCACGTTCTACTTGCTGTGCCACATCTGACGCATTGTCTTCTAAATACTGCGCTGGTGAAAAGCTCATTGAACCAGAGTCTTTATCACTATCATCATCAGCATATAAATCAAATGCTTGATCTGAATAAGACATTCTTGATTCCATTTCCACTACATCTTTAGTAGAAACACCCAAGTTATCGGCAACCGTTTGCACTTCAGCATGAGTAAACCAGCCTAAGCGTTTTTTTGATTTACGTAGATTAAAGAATAGTTTACGTTGCGCTTTAGTTGTCGCAACTTTTACTACACGCCAATTACGTAGCACAAATTCATGTATTTCGGCTTTAACCCAATGCACAGCAAAAGAAACTAATCTTACACCTACAGCAGGGTTGAAACGTTTCACGGCTTTCATTAAGCCTATGTTACCTTCCTGAATTAAATCTGCTTGAGACAATCCATAACCAGCGTAACCACGGGCAACGTGAACAACAAAGCGTAGATGTGACATGATCAACTGACGAGCAGCATCAACATCACCTTCATTCTGCAAGCTTTCGCCTAGTTCCTTTTCTTGTTCAGCAGTCAACATTGGAATACTATTCACACCTTGGATATAGGCTTCAATGCTCCCCTGAGGAACTAATGCCATACTTTGCATATCTTTGCTCATCAACAATTCTCCCATTAGTACAAATTAATCGGCGAGATCTTATCACGACTAGTGTCTGTCGACAAATTCGACAATCCCTGTGACCGCACAAATAAACTATATTATCTTAAATATTGAATATAGTTCTCTTAAATATTAAAAATAGCTAATTCAGCCTACTGATAAATAACTAAAAAATGACTACCTACAACTTCAACTGTATCATTTGTGTACAATCTAGTTTAACTCCAGATCGTAAAAGCTCTAGTTTAATTACAGAAAATTACATTAACATGACAATTTAAAATGAATCTATCGGCTAATGCGAATCCTTTAGTAGGACTTTAACTAATCGATAGAGTTCATAATTCCGCTCAAGCATACAATGTAAAAAAGCATATTCAACGACAGCTGATTAAATTAAAAATAGAAAGGGCAGCAAGCGCTGCCCTTTCTATATCAAGCCAGGTATTTAATGCAAGTCAGGTACAACCCCCACTTGCGGCATATCAGCCAGACCAACATCGCGTGCATGTTGTTCAAAACCTTTATTTTTCCAAAAGAATGCACCTGGCATCGTCGTCGGAATAACCAACACATAAAACAGTGCTCGGCTGACTGTCGACGCTAAAGCAATAGATAGCACAGGCAATAGCCATAACACACTTAAATAACCCGATGGTGCTAATAGCACAAGTGAGATTAGCGCAAGCACATTAATAGCCACTGCCACGTTACGTAAGTAGTAGGTTTTACCAAATGTTGTACATTGCACATAATGCGACGCAGCACCTTCGCCCTGCTCTACATTAAGATGCTTCGCATGCATGTATAGACCAAACGCTTCAATCACTAAACCTGTAATGGCGATCGGCGTGAGTTCAAGCAATAAAGGATACAATCCAATACCATCATTACCCGCGGAGCCAATTACGGCCACTAACGCCGTTAATACTGTACCGAGTGCAATCGCAGAACCAAGGAAAGCACAAGCCGTTTGCCAATGATCCCAAAACGGACGCGCTTTGATACGGTAACTACGGTACATATAATACAAACCACCAGCACTACCGACTAATGCCAAAATACCAAAGGCATTCGCTACATAGCTAAACAAGCTTAATTCAAAGAACCAAGCAGCACCTTGGAAAAAAGTAAATGCGCCCATGAACCCAAAGAACAAGGCAACGCCTAACCCTTCTCGACTAACAGGCGAGTGGGCTAAGTTATTAAAACCACGATAGAAACGTTTAGGTTTACCCAGATGCAATGTCGACATTAATAAGCCAATCGCTTGCATGACCATTAATAATACCAGCAGTGATAGGCCAGCACCTGATGCCGAAAACCCCGTTAAACTCTCTACACCCAATAATGGACCAAGGAAAATAAGTACAAATGCCCCCATCGCCGCTTGCGAGAATAGCGTAAATATCACCAATGGATTCTCGCGAGAGCTCAAACGCCCTAAGTTCCATGATTGTTCCTTACCGTCTTTTTCATCAACAACAGAACGGAATGAGCCGTCTTCTTGTTTGTGATATTTAAGCGGCATATTATCAGTCCGCGTCATTTCACGCTGAGTACTGGTGGTTTGTTGGAAACGAATATTTGGGTTGGTGATACTTGGATCAGGAAAACCTGGTATCGACGTTTTAGCTTGAATACGGTTCTCAGGGGTATTTTCAACCACACCAAAATTAAGCGCATTCCCTAAACAGGCCGATACACACGCCGGTTTTAAGCCCACCTCTAAACGGTCTACACACATATTACATTTTGATACCTGACCTTTAATTGGATCAAGCTGTGGGGCATTGTATGGGCAAACCCAAGTACAATAACCACAACCAAAACAGGTATCTGGATCTTGTAATACCGCGCCGTATTCTACGTGTTTGGTATAGGCTTTGGTTGGACAACCTTTTAAACAAACCGGATCATCACAATGGTTACACGCCATAGAGATATTAATACGTTTGTAATCAGGATAACTACCACTCTCAACATAACCCACACTACGGAAGGCAATGTGTGCTGGGTTATCATTCTTTTCACTACATGCCGCTTCACAAGCGTGACAACCAATACAGTTATCCGCTGTAAAGTGGAAAGCATGCTGTTTATTACGATTAGGATTATCACCCACCGCTTTATTTTCATTAATATTCATCGAACGGCCAACCGGTAACTTACCTTCTGTACGTTCGATTAAGTCAATTTTTTTACCGTAGGTATTAACATCAAATATTTCTACATCTGATAATTTAGCGTAATCCTGTTCACCGACTCGTTGTTCAAAAATAGGAGTGCCATCTTTAACAACCGGTTTTTCTGCCGCGCCGATTTGATCAAGGCGGTCTCTAAATTGTTCTAATTTGTCTAACATAATTTATCCCTCTTATGTTATCGCGTTGCGCTTAACTCAATATCTCTGCATATCACTCAGTACGTACGTCGTTCGCGGTTCATTTTCGCCGCTAGCTTCTGGTCGACATGTTCAATACGGATTGAACTCTGCTTAAAAGCAGGTTGACGAGAATGCGGATCAAGCAGACCTAACGACAAGCGATTAACACAATCATGAAAATGGAATGGAATAAATACTGCGTTTGGTGCCACACGCTGCGTTAATTGCACCATTACTACGGCATCACCACGACGTGAAGCCAAGCGCACATAACTTTGATGTTTGATGCCCAATTTTGCTGCTGCATCAGGATTCATTTCCATATACGGGGTTGGACTATATTTGTTAAGGTTCCCCATTTTACCGGTACGGGTTCGGGTATGAAAATGCTCAACAACACGGCCACTATTCAGCCAGAATGGGTATTCGTCGCAAGGATGCTCGTTATTATCAATCCAAGGCAGAGGAATAAGATTCGCTTTACCCGTAGGGGTTGGGAACACGCCATCACTATACAAACGCGGATTACCTGCATTGCTTTCATCATCTTCACGGAAGGGCCATTGAATACCACGGGCTTTTTCGATCTTTTCGTAAGTCATGCCGGAAATATCAAGATTACGCCCCGCCCCTTTAGACAGCGTTTTCATTTCTTCAAACGCTTCCTCGGTTGTCACAGGAAAAGTAATTTTTTGGCCATTTTCAAAACGCTTCGATAATTCTGAAAAAATCCAAAAATCGGATTTAGAATTACCTTTCGGTGCTTGCACATTACTGACGCGGTTAACACGGCGCTCAGTATTGGTAAACACCCCTTCCTTCTCCGCCCATACAGCGGCAGGTAAAAACATATGTGCGTATTGGGTGGTTTCTACATCTTGATACGCATCCTGCACCACTAAGAAATCTAACTTCTCTAATATTTTACGGATACGTGAAGTATTCGGCATCGACGTCATTGGGTTTGTTGCCACCAGCCACAGTCCTTTAATTTGCCCTGTTTCAATAGCAGGGAAAATATCAGTTTGCGCTAAACCACGCTTTTTCGGGAAGAACTCAGGATCAATACCCCAAAATTCAGCAATATCATTACGGTCTTTTTCTTTCTCTAATGCACGATAACCCGGTAACCCTGAACAAGAAGACCATTCACGTGTGCCCATGGCATTGCATTGACCCGTAATAGACAAGCTCGTCCCACCCGGTACGCCTATATTACCGGTGATAAGTGATAACGAATTACAACCCGTGATCGCATCACTGCCATGGGTACTTTGATTCAGTCCCATGGTCCAAATACTCATCGCGCGTCCAGCCTTGGCAAATAAGCGCGCAACATGACGGATAGTATCTTCATCAATACCACAAATTTTAGCGGCTGATGTCGGATCAAAGTCTGCAACACAAGCTCTTAATTCTTCAATGCCGTTAGTATATTTTTCAATATAGTCTTTATCTTCTAGCCCTTCTTTTAAGATCACATGCATTAACGAATTCTGTAACACGATATCTGTACCTGGGCTGATAGGTAAATGAATATCAGCAAATTGCGCTAACATCGTCACACGCGGATCGACAACGATAAGCGGGAAGTTACGCTTTTCTTTCGCTTCTTTTAAGCGCCAGTAAATAACGGGATGCTGCTCAGGTAAGTTTGAACCCCATGCAATCAAGCAATCGGTATGTGAAAAATCATCGTAACAGCCTGGGGGGCCATCTGATCCAAATGAGCGCTTATAACCCGATACTGCAGAGGCCATGCATAAGGTGGTATTACCATCGTAGTTATTGGTACCAATGCAACCACGCGCTAATTTACCTAAGGTATAGAATTCTTCTGTTAGCAATTGACCCGTAGATACGATAGCAAATGCATCTTTACCGTACTGATCTTGAATCGCTTTAATTTTGTCACTCATGGTATCAAGGGCTGTATCCCAATTGGTTTCTTTATATTTATCATGAATGTGATCACGAATAAGCGGGTTGTTACCACGACCTTCCGCTTCAAACAGTTCATGCTCAAAGATACCCTTAATACACAATTTACCTCGGTTTACATCGGCATCAGCAACGCCTCGACTCGCAACAGCATTCCCTTGCTCATTAACACCAATCTCGATAGAACAACCCGTAGAACAATACCCACACGTTGTATATTTCCATTCTTTAACCTGTTTATCCGCAATGCGAATAGGCTTTTGATCCTTGCGTCCGAAAATCATAAGACGTCTCCATTGAATTGCTCAACACATTGTTTATTGGTTTTATCTCTTTCTTGTAGAGACTTTCTTTATAAACAGGTAGAGCAATAACCAAGCCAGCTTACTTTAAACACGCACAAAAAGGATGATGTTCTTCTTTAACCTGATAAACACAGGCATCTTCCTGCTATTTATCCACACGTTCATGCATTTTAACCGCATCTATAACAATGCACGCCACCTGAACTGCACCATGGCTGTGCGATAAAGGAAAAACTGGTGCAACATCACAGTGCTTAATCACGCCAAAAACCTTACAAAAAACAATAAATAACAACAAAACCATATATATCAACAACTAACACTTTAATTACAGAGTTGGCACTGTCTTTGCGTTAGTGAGTACAGAGCAGTACTACAGGGATGTGAGTCATGACAGTTGAATTAATTACCCAAGCACAATCAAAAAATAATAATACGCTAGGTCAAGTTGCATTAGTGGGAGCAGGTCCAGGGGATCCAGAACTCCTCACTCTAAAAGCATTAAAGGCGATTGAGAGTGCCGATCTGATCTTGTTTGATAACTTAGTTAGCCAAGACATTAGAGCGTTATTCCCACCCCATACCAAAGCAATTTATGTGGGTAAGAAAAAAGCTGACCATTGTATTCCACAAGACCAATTGAATTTATTCATGGTTGATAAAGCCAAACAAGGTCTGAATGTTTGTCGTCTAAAAGGCGGAGACCCTTTTGTATTTGGCCGCGGTAGTGAAGAACAACTGGTGCTCCATGCCAATAATATAAAAACAATCGTCGTTCCCGGCGTAACAGCTGCATCAGGGTGCACTGCTTACGCTGGTATCCCGTTAACCCATAGAGGGCTATCAACGGGCTGTACCTTTATTACTGGTCACCTAAAGAATGGCCAGCTAGATCTAAATTGGCCGCAGCTCGCGCACCTTGAGCACACCTTAGTATTCTATATGGGATTAGGTAAATTAGCGGAAATCTCTGCGCAACTGCTCAGTCATGGTTTGGACAGCAATACACCAGCGGCCTTGATTGAGAATGGTTCAACACCACAGCAAAGAGAATTTGTTGGCACAGTTGCAACATTGCCAGCACTGGCGATTGAACACCAATTACAAAGCCCTAGCCTGATCGTGATCGGTAAAGTTGTCTCTCTTGCAGAACAACTTAGCTGGCGAGATCTAGAGCAAGCGGCAAAAAATCAAGAATTAAGCGCATAACGGAGCATGTCATGAAAAGAATTATAGTTGTCGGCAACGGCATGGTAGGTCACCATTTCATTGACCAATTTATTCAACAAGAAAAGATGGGTGAAGTGCAAATCACCACATTCAGTGAAGAATCACGTCTTGCTTACGATCGCGTTCAATTAAGTGCTTATTTCAGCGGTAAAACTGCTGATGACTTAATGATGACATCACCAGAATACTATGATGACAACGGCGTACAATATTTTGTAAACGATAAAGTTGTTGGCATCGATAAAGACGCTAAAACAGTCACCACTGCACAAGGCCGTGTAGAGAGTTACGACAAATTAGTGCTAGCGACGGGTTCATTCCCATTCGTGCCACCCATTCCAGGTAAAGACCAAGACCATTGTTTGGTTTACCGTACCATTAACGATTTAGAAGACATCACTGCATCAGCCAAAGAAAGTAAGGTCGGCGTCGTTATCGGTGGTGGTTTACTGGGTCTTGAAGCGGCTAACGCAATCAAACAGCTTGGTCTTGAAACGCACGTTGTTGAATTTGCGCCACGCCTCATGGCAGTGCAAGTAGATGACGGTGGCGGCAAAATTCTGCGTAACAAGATTGAAGAATTAGGCGTAACTGTACACACAGAAAAAAACACCAAAGAAATTGTTAAAGGTGAAACCTGCCGTTACCGCATGAACTTTGCTGATGGTTCGCACGTTGAAACAGACATGATTATCTTCTCGGCGGGTATTCGCCCACAAGATGAATTAGCACGTTCATTCGACCTTACACTAGGCGAACGAGGTGGTATTCAAGTTGATGATAACTGTTTAACGTCTGACGAAAACATTTTCGCGATTGGTGAATGTGCATTATGGCAGGGCCGTATCTTTGGCCTTGTTGCACCGGGCTACCAAATGGCAAAAGTCGCCGTCGACCACATCGTTGGTGAAGGTAAGTTAGCCTTTACTGGGGCTGATATGAGTACCAAGCTGAAGTTGCTCGGTGTTGACGTTGCCAGTATCGGTGACGCCCATGGTAATGTCGAAGGCGCACAAAACTATGTTTTCACCAATGAAGCTGACCAAGTTTATAAAAAATTAGTCATTAGCGCATGTGGTAAGAAACTACTTGGCGCGGTTATGGTTGGTGAAGCTGAAGATTATGGTACCTGGTTACAAATTTACTTAAACGACATGGATATTCCAGGCTCTCCTGAAAATATGTTGGTACCACCAGCAGAAGGTGGCGCGGTAACGATGGGGGTTGACGCCTTACCTGATTCAGCGGTTATCTGTTCATGCCTTGATGTCACTAAAGGTCAAATTTGCGCCGCGGTACAAGATGGTGCAACCAATCTTGGTGATATTAAATCAATTACCAAAGCCTGTACCGGTTGTGGTGGTTGTAATGGGCTAGCGACACAAGTACTCAACGCCGAGCTTGAGAACATGGGTGTTGAAGTTAACACTGACCTGTGTGAGCATTTTGCTTATTCTCGTGCAGAACTGGCAGACATAATACGCGTTAAACGTATTAAAACCTTCGAAGCATTAATCACCGAATTTGGCGCTGGCCACGGTTGTGAAGTTTGTCGTCCGACAGTCGCGAATATTCTAGCGTCATTTTGGAATGATTACATTCTCGAAGACGATCATCTTGGTCTGCAAGACGTCAATGACGTTTATCTCGGTAACATGCAAAAAGATGGTACTTATTCTGTTGTACCACGTATCCCAGCAGGTGAGATCACCCCAGACAAATTAATCGTACTTGGTGAAGTGGCTAAAAAATATGGTTTATACACCAAGATAACCGGTGGTCTACGTATCGATTTATTTGGTGCACAACTACATCAACTACCTGAAATATGGGCCTGGTTGATCCGAGAAGGCTTCGAAACAGGCCACGCTTACGGTAAATCACTACGTACCGTTAAATCGTGTGTGGGTAGTACCTGGTGTCGTTATGGTGTGCAAGACAGCATGTCTCTAGCGATTGATCTTGAGAACCGCTACAAAGGGCTACGCTCACCACATAAAATTAAGTTTGGCGTGTCTGGTTGTACACGAGAATGTGCTGAAGCCCAAGGTAAAGACATCGGTGTTATTGCGACGGAAGGTGGCTGGGGTCTGTATGTTTGTGGTAATGGTGGTATGCGCCCGCGTCATGCCGATTTATTCGCTACTGACCTCGATACCGACACACTGTACAAATATATTGACCGTGTATTGATGTTCTATATCCGTACTGCAGACCGTCTACAACGTACATCGGTTTGGTTAGAAAATCTTGAAGGTGGCTTAGATTACCTTAAAGAGGTCGTGATTAATGACAAACTGAGTCTGACAGCAGAGCTTGAAGCAGAAATGGAAGCCAACATTGCGAACTACCAATGTGAGTGGAAAACAACGATTGAAAGCCCTGAAAAACTACTGCGCTTCAAGCACTTCATTAACTCGGAAGAAAGCGATACCGCCGTGCAGTTTGTTGAAGTACGTGACCAAATACGCCCTGCGACACCCGCAGAACGCGCCGGTCAAATCCCAGTACTGGAAGTAAATTAAGTCGAACACTCGATGTTAATTTACTTCACTGCCGCAGATAAATGTAATAAGCGGGTGAATAGCCCGCTGATATCAGACTTAAGGATTTATTATGATGACTTGGACACCTATAATTGCAAAAAAACAACTCACCCCAGACGCAGGTGTATGTGCGTTAGTTAACGGCAAGCAAGTGGCGATCTTTTTAGACCGTAAAACCGATCAATTATTTGCTATCGATAACTACTGCCCGGCCAGTAAAGCCAATGTGTTATCACGTGGCTTAATCACGTCAGTAAAAGATGTATTAACCGTGTCATCACCTTTGTATAAAGAGCACTTCAGCCTAACCACGGGTGAATGTCTCGAAGATGCAACGTTATCAGTCCCTGTTTATGCGGTACGTGTCACTGATGGCATGGTGGAAGTAACGGCATAATGGAATACGTCGATTAAATATTTATTACGATTACTACTATTAATAGCAGGGAGTTGCTATGTCGCCATGGCATTTACAGGGCGGCGCCACCTTTACCATAGGTCAGCGCTCGGTCGAGGGTATTAAAACCCAAAATGAAGATGCCATTGGTATTCGTATCCCTGATGATTTACTGCTGACGACGAAAGGCGCTGTGGCCATTATCGCCGATGGCGTGAGTGCGTCAGAGGCCGGTAAAGAGGCCAGTGAAACCTGCGTACATAATTTTCTATCTGATTATTACTCGACTCCAGAAACATGGTCTGTCGGTAAATCCACAGGTCAAGTTTTGACAGCTTTAAACCGTTGGCTATACAGCCAAGGAAGACAGTTTGCCGATGCACAAAAGGGCTATCTCACCACATTAAGTACCATCGTATTTAAATCTCATTCCGCGCATTTATTGCATGTCGGTGATTCCCGCATTTACCGCTTACGCAACAATAGTCTTGAGCAGTTAACCCGTGATCACACCACTGTCGTGAATAATAAACAGTCTTATCTCGCCAGAGCCATGGGCTTAGACGTCACGCTTGAAGTCGATTATAAAGAAGTGGAATTACAAGTCGGTGATGTGTTTTTATTATCTACTGACGGTTTACATGATTTTGTCAGTCATAAAAAATTACGTGAGATATTACGTGACATGCTGCAACAAGCAAATCAAGAAAATAAAGCTGCTGAAAGTAATTTTGAGGCCTGCTGCGAACAGCTCATTCAGCATGCATTAGCCAATAACAGTAATGATAATATCAGTTGCCAGTTATTACGCATTGATAGTTTACCCAAGCAAAGCGCTGAAGATGTACATGTACACCTGGCTTCAATGCCTTTTCCACCAGCACTGCGCAAGGGGTTATCCATTGATGGCTTAAAAGTCATTAAAGAATTACACGCCAGCAGTAGCAGTCATCTATATTTAGTCGAAGACAAAGAAACCAAGCAGCAGTACTGCATGAAAGCACCTTCCGTCAATTATATTGATGATCCGGCTTATATCGAACGTTTCACCATGGAAGCCTGGATTGGTACACGCTTAAACAATCCACATATATTAAAAATTGTCGAAACCAACAGGCAAAAAAGTAACCTTTACTACCTCATGGAAGTGATTGAGGGTATTACCTTAGAGCAATGGATAAACCAGCACCCTAACCCGCCAGTGCAAGATGTATTAAATATCGTAGAGCAAGTCATTAAAGGGCTACGGGCATTTCACCGTAAGGAAACCCTGCATCAAGATTTAAAGCCCGGCAATATTATGATCGATAACAACGGCCAAGTTAAGATCATTGATTTTGGCTCTTGTTTTGTCAAAGGCATCGCAGAGATAAGCACGCCATTACAACGCGATAAAATCTTGGGTACAGCCGCTTATTCCGCACCAGAGACGGTCATCAATGGCGATAGTACGGCGCAATCAGATATTTTTGCTATTTCGGTGATTATCTTTGAAATGCTCACCGGTAAACAACCCTTCAATGGTAAATTAGCGACCTGCCGCACCCAAAAGGCTTATCTTAATACTAAGTATATTCCTGCTTATGAGCTCAATCCTTTGGTACCATTTTGGTTAGACGGCGCAATTAAAAAAGGCTTACGCTTTAATCCGAATAAACGTCATGCCGATGTATCTGAACTCTTGTATGAGTTGCAGCATCCAAACCCTAAATATAAAAACAACCGCAAACAGACCTTGATTGAAAAGAACCCCGAACGTTTCTGGCAAGTTATCTCGCTATTGCTACTATTTGCGCTGTGTATTTCGCTGTTTAGCTAACGATCCCAGCATAAATCAGGCGCGCTATGTAAACATACGTAAAACACCTGCATATTCGCGTTTATTAAATAAAAGCTTCATTTATACAAGGTATGATATTGTCTTATATCGCTTATTAAATAAAACTCACAGGTATTTAGCACCTATAATTAAACCTCACACCTCAGTAGTATGACAGGAGCCCCTTACCAATGAATAATGTGTTAACACTCATTATAAAAACCACCACGCCAGTATTACGCATCCTATTTTCTACCCATCAATATTCGCGAATAGGAAAAAACTATGATTGATTACATATCGGTATTTATATTTTTCTTTGCAGTAATAGATCCCGTGGGCACTGTCCCCGTATTTATCGCCGCAACCAGTCAGTTTAATGAAAAAGAAAAGCGCAAGATTGCGTTACAAGCAGCCGGTGCTGCGGCACTTATTTTACTGTTTTTTATTGTGGCTGGAGAGCTAATCTTAACGGCGATAGATATTCCGCTACCGGCATTTGAAATTGCGGGCGGCATTATATTATTTTTGTTTGCGCTAACTATGATATTTGGTGATAGCAAACCTGATACCGAAATGCAGCTGGTAAAAGACAGCACTGAAACGGCTATTTTTCCATTAGCAGTGCCCTCCCTTGCTAGCCCCGGCGCAATGCTAGCGGCTGTACTACTGACTGAAAACTCGAGCTTCAGTCTGTTCCAGCAAGTGCAAACCGCAGGCGTCATGCTGTCGGTGTTATTTATCGCGTTTATCTTGATGCTCGCGGCAAGTTGGATCCATCGTTTTATCGGTAACAGCGGCGCAAGTATTATCAGTAAAGTAATGGGCATGATCTTAGCGGCCGTGGCAACAAACAGTGTATTGTCAGGTATTAAGGTGTATTTCTTACTTTAATTTAAGGCATAAAAAAGCCCTATACCGTTAGATATAGGGCTCGCACTATACGATTATTCATCTATCACTGCAGTAATAAACTATTTATTCGAGATAAAACCAACCGCTTCGTATGCTTTCGCTAATGTGGGTGCTGCGCGCTCAGAGGCTTTCTCCGCACCGATACGCATAATGCGGTTCAGTTCTGTCTCATCAGCACGTAACTCGTGGTAACGCGCTTGAATAGGCTCAATCATCGCAACTACAGCGTCTGCTGTATCGCCTTTCAAGTGACCATACATTTTATCTTCGTATTCAGGCACTAAATCAGCAACAGGGCGCTTAGTTGCAACAGAAAGTAATGTCAGTAAGTTAGATACACCCGGCTTTTCTTTGTTATCAAAGTAAATGCGCGCTTGCTCATCACTGTCTGTTACTGCACTTTTTAGCTTCTTAGCAATCTTTTTCGGTTCATCTAATAACTTGATGAAGGCTTTTGGATTGTCATCTGACTTAGACATTTTCTTCAGCGGATCTTGCAAGCTCATGATACGAGCACCCAGTGTTGGGATCATCGGCTCAGGTACTTTAAAGACGTCACCGTAGATATTATTAAAACGTGTCGCAATAGTACGCGCTAATTCTAGGTGCTGTTTTTGATCATCGCCTACCGGCACTTCATCGGCTTGATAAAGTAAAATGTCTGCTGCCATCAATACCGGGTAAGTATATAACCCTGAGTTGCTGCTGCTTGAGTTGTTTGATTTATCTTTAAACTGCGTCATACGGTTTAGTTCACCCATCTGCGTGTAGCAGTTAAGCAACCAACTCAATTGTGCATGTTCTGGAACTTGAGATTGTAAAAAGATAGTCGACTTTTCAGGGTCTAAACCACATGCAACATACATTGCTAAGCCTTCAAGCACTTGTGATTTAAATTCTTTTGGGTCTTGACGTACCGTGATGGTATGTAAGTCCGCAAGCATGAAATGACAGTCGCTGTGTTCCTGCATGTCCAGCCATTGGTTGATTGCACCAATATAGTTACCAATCGTCATACTACCAGAAGGCTGAATACCACTTAATACCACAGGCTTTGTCATAAATATATTTCCCAATCTCTTAATTTTTCAATTGTGGGTAAGCGCATAGGCTTACCCAATCATGTTAATTTCGTTACGTTTGATGTCATTACGCAAGGTAAGTCGACTACTTCAACTTACGACTTTAATTTAACCGCAGATAGTAACTCACTGATATCATCGGCAACAAAATCAGGATTACTGTCGCTAATTGGAATACCGTAGTTGTAACCATAAGTTAAGCCAAAGCTAGTAAAGTTAGCCGCTTGTGCAGCTATAATATCATTCTTAGAATCACCAACCATTAACGCATCTGCTGGCGTTAATTGATAATGTGCTAAACAATGTAATAGCGGTAATGGATTCGGTTTTTTCTCAGCGAGTGAATCACCACCTAATACCACTTCAAAGAGCTCACTAATACCAGATAATTCAAGCACTGGCGTAGTTTGCACCATCGGCTTGTTGGTTACGATTGCAAGTTTAAAACCAGCATCGTGCAATGCAGTTAAAGTTTCTTTCACATTTGGGTACAACACGCTGTGTGTGTAAACATTCGCAGAATAGTGCTTTAAAAATGATGCCAATGCATCATTAAATAATGCAGGGTCAATATCATCAGCAATATTTACATTGCCAGACAATGCGCGCTGTACTAATACTTGTGCGCCATTGCCAACCCAACCACGTACTTCATCTTCCGAAAAATGAGCACGATCAAAATCACTCAGCATACAATTAACTGCAGCTGCTAAATCTGGCACACTATCAACAAGGGTACCGTCTAAATCAAAACAAATAAGCTTAAACATTGGCTTTTTCTAACTCCGAACGCATTTCATCAATGACTTTTTTATAGTCTGCTTGGCCGTAAATCGCAGAGCCCGCTACAAACATGTCGGCACCCGCTTCTGCAATTTCACGAATATTATCTACTTTAACGCCACCATCAATCTCGAGAATAATATCGCGACCGCTGGCATCAATTAATTTACGTACATCGCGTAATTTTTGTAATGTCGCAGGAATAAAACTTTGACCACCAAAACCAGGGTTTACTGACATCAGCAGGATCATATCCAACTTATCCATCACGTAATCTAAGTGATGTAACGGCGTAGCAGGATTAAATACTAAGCCCGCCTTTAAGCCGTGTTCTTTAATTAGTTGCAAAGAGCGGTCGACATGATCAGACGCTTCCGCATGAAAAGTAATCATTGTTGCGCCCGCTTTAGCAAACTCATTAATCATATGATCGACAGGGCGTACCATTAAATGCACATCAATAGGAGCGGTAACACCATGATCACGTAACGCCTTACAGATCATAGGACCTATTGTGAGGTTTGGTACATAGTGATTATCCATCACATCAAAGTGGATGACGTCGGCACCAGCGGCCAGAACAGCATCTACTTCTTGACCTAAGCTAGCAAAATTAGCCGATAAAATAGAAGGGGCAATCAGAAAGTTTTTCATTTGGCATGCTCTCAGTTGTTGTTATTCCATTACTCTGCGTAAATCTTACCCTAAGTTAGCCCCTAGGGTAAAATAATAAAACCAGATTAATACTGACAACTGAGGATTGAGCGAGGTATGTAGAGCGATTCTCGACAATAAGCGTGGTTTAACGATAAAGAGCGAGTAGCTCGTCAACTTTGTTACGTTTACCCGCATTGCGGCTAATTGTACGTTTTACCTGTACCACTTCAAATGTTGAGCCATGATAAAGTTCACGTGTTAACGGAATATCATGATTCGAAATCAATACCGGAATATTTCTATCTTTTGCAGTTTCACGTGACACTTTAGCCAGTAAAGCTTGATCATCAAGACTAAAACCATTCGCCGCATACGAGGTAAAACTAGCTGTTGTGCTTAATGGTGCATACGGGGGATCACAATAAACCACATCATCACTCTCTAAACGCTTATAAACATCTGAATATGACTCACAAATGAACGTGGCTTTTTTCGATTTCTCAGCAAAGAAACGTAACTCTTTTAATGGGAAGTACGGTTTTTTGTAAGAACCAAAAGGCACATTAAAGCCGCCTGATTTGTTATAACGACATAAGCCATTAAAACCATGGCGATTCATATACAAGAACATCAATGAACGCTGATAAGGGTTGGTGGTTTTATTAAATTTTTCACGAATTTTATAATAGCGTTCTTTATCATTAAATTCAGGGGTAAAGAAACGCTGCGCATCGGCAATAAATTGTTCTGGTTTTTCCTGCAGGATCTTATACATATTAATCAAATCAGGATTAATATCATTTAACAGGTATTCGTCATAGTCAGTATTTAAAAATACTGACGCAGCACCCACAAACGGTTCAACTAAACGCTTACCTTTCGGTAATTTTTCACGTAGATGATCAACCAGAGAATACTTACCTCCGGCCCATTTTAAGAAGGCTCGCGTTTTCTGCATTTTGTGACTTATACCGCTAAATAAAAGGGGGCCGATTGTACATGGATTACAGCTAAATTGCGCTGTTTTTTTATAAATCTCTTTGTATCTGGGTGAATCGCTTTAACCACGGTTTATCTTTTTGTACCGCTGCTGGTAATTTGAGCTTTGCTGCATTAGCTTGTTCAACACTGCTAAAACTACCGTAAAGAACGACATACCAAGGTTTGCTATTTCGCACTGTTTGATAGGTCCAGATATTTTCAGATAATTTATTCTCGCTTAAATATTGTTTTAGCTGTGCCTCACGGCTTAAACCCGCTATTTGAAATGTATAGTTTTTCGCCGGTTGCGCCATCACCCACGCTTTGCCGGCGATTAATTTTGGCGTACTTTTCACGGCTTCAATGACGCCACGATGAGCCTCATTGATATCCGCTTTACTATCCACCACGGCACTTGGATTGGCTGCATTTTGCTTCGCTAACATCTTATTAACCGCAGCATCATCAATCACCACACGTTGTTTCTGAGTCGCCACTGCCGATTTTTCAACGCCGGGAGCGGTGAGAGTAATCGTTTGACCTATTTCAGTCGGCATCTCATCATCCCAATCACTCGCCAACATTTGCGGAGCACTCATATCAATCGCATCACTGCTGGTATTGCTATCTGTTTCAGCATCAATCCCTGTACTATTGCTATCAGTAACAGCACCAGTCATCACTACATCGTCTAAATCACTCTGTAACGAACCGTCTGCCATGCTATCAGCCGCTTGCAGCTCTGTCTGATAAGCATCATATAAAAATGACCCGGCACTACCCAGCAATAATAGCCCAGCAATAATACCGGCTAAATAGAAGGACTTATTCACTTTCTTTGTTGATTTACTTGCTACGTCAGCCACGCCTGAATCAGGACTATATACCTGACCCTGCATAATCGCCTGCGCACATTTCGTTAACTCGCCAGGATTACCCTGACAGGCTTCTATTTGACGATTAATCGCGTCCTGATTGACGAATGTAGGCTTATAACCGGCGTTATTAAACTGTTGCTCTACAAATTTTACTGCGGCTTGCGGATCAAGTTCCGTCATTTCCAACTCCAATACATTGGTTGCTGATTTTGCAAACTGCAGCATGGTTATATCAACCCACTGAGTTTCTGCAAATAAAATGATATTTACTTTAATACTAATTCTATTATTAAGGCTTAGTTCTACTAGTTGTGCAAACTCAGCAATGCTAGCAGCCGACAAGGCCATTGCATTATCAATACAGACCGTCAGCTCATAGCCGAGCTCCTGCGTAAACAGCGCTAAGCTATCAACCAGTGGAATATGGCGATTAAAACGACCATCATAACTAATCTGTTGTAATAATAACGTTCGCAATGCCGCATCATCATGACACTGCTGTGCATCAAGCGTAATTGTGTTCTGATTTAAATCTGATTCTACATGATGCCGTAATACTGTTGATTTACCAGAACCGATAGCACCGCTTACGAATAATAAATGTGAAGAGAATTGTGTGAGATGACGCAGCCGTTCACTCAGCTGCGTTTGAGAATAAATTTCAGTTTGAACTGAATAGTGCACTAGAGTCCGCCTGATTATGGAAGTTAACCACATCACGTAATGTGTTTTCTGTTACTGTCGATAACACTTCAGCACTGCCTATTGAAGTTGGCAGGATGAAACGTAATTGACCATTAAGGACTTTTTTGTCACGCTTCATGTGTTGCATAAATGCATCAAAATCCATTTCTGCTGGTGCCAGTAACGGTAATTCCGCCGCTGTAATGAGCGTTGCGATACGTGTAACTTGCGCTGCAGTCAATAATCCCATTGCTGCCGATGTCTGTGCAGCCATGATCATACCCGCTGCAACGGCTTCACCGTGCAACCAAACGCCATACCCCATTTCAGCTTCAATAGCATGACCATAGGTGTGACCAAGGTTTAACAACGCACGTAATCCTTGTTCTTTTTCATCAATAGCCACAATTTCAGCTTTAATTTCACAACAGCGATAAATTGCATATTCTAATGCCACGGTATCAAGCGCCATCAGTGCCGTCATGTTGTCTTCTAGCCAAGTAAAGAAGTCAGCATCATAAATAATGCCGTACTTAATAACTTCAGCCATACCAGCCGCCAGTTCGCGTCGAGGCAAGGTAGCTAAACAATCCGTATCAATAAAAACAGCATTGGGCTGATAAAAAGCGCCAATCATGTTTTTACCCAGAGGGTGGTTAACTGCCGTTTTACCGCCAACCGAGGAATCAACTTGACTCAACACAGTCGTCGGGATCTGGATAAAGGGGATACCGCGTTGGTAACAGGCGGCTGCAAAGCCAACCATGTCACCAATAACACCACCACCGAGAGCAATCAACGTGGTATCACGTCCACAATTCTCACGCAGTAGCGCGGTAAATATTTCATTTAAAGTATCTAAGGTTTTAAATTGCTCACCGTCAGAAAGAATAATACTGTCAAATTCATAGTCATGTAACAATGCTTGAACGCGTTGTAAATACAACGGTGCAACCGTATCGTTTGATATCACGACGACTTTATTGGTTGTTATTGCAGACTTAAATTGCTCTGCTTGCGTTAATACGCTTTCACCAATATAAATAGGGTAGCTCCGCTCACCCAGTTCAACAGTTAACCTTTCCATGTGACCTCAATTAAAAATCTAGTAACTTTATAATCTGATTTGCAACAATTTTAGCGCTTTGCTCATCTGTTTTAACTGTGAAATCAGCAATTTCTTCATACAAAGGATTACGATCATCAGCTAATGTTTCCAGAACATCACGTGGTTCTTCAGTTTGTAGTAAAGGACGACGCTTATCGCGTGACGTTCTTACCAACTGCTTATCAATAGTTGTTTCTAAATAAACAACTACGCCACGAGCAGAAAGGTAGTTACGACTTTCTTTACTTAAAATTGAGCCACCGCCCGTTGCTAACACAATACCTTGCTCTTGCGTTAGATCGTCAATAACTTCCGCTTCACGTACTCGGAAACCAGCTTCACCTTCAACATCGAAAACCCATGAAATGTCAGCACCAGTGCGGCGTTCAATTTCATGATCCGAATCGATAAAGTCTAAATGCAGTTGGCTCGCTAGTTGACGACCAATTGTGCTTTTACCTGCGCCCATTGGGCCTATTAGGAATATATTACGTTTTTCAGCCATTTTAACTCTTCAATAAATCTAAAGTAATAACACCCTTTTCTTAGGGGCACCAGACCTACCTATAAAACGTCCTCTTGGTTGCAATAACCAGTGATGAGACATTTTGGCAATAGCCAAAATCAGCAACACCCGGTGAAAAAACCAGGTGATGACATTTCAGGCAGAAAAAGACCGCTATTTATATAGTTTTTGCGGCCTTTTGTCAAAGGTAGGTTACAACGTATCCACTACCACTTTTGGTGTAACGAAGATTAACAGCTCTCGTTTTTGATTAATATTCTTAGTACTGCGGAACAATACACCTAACCAAGGGATATCACCGAGAACCGGAACTTTCGTTACAATCTTTTTAATTTCATGCTTAAAGATACCACCTAACACCACAGTTTCGCCATTTTCAACCAAGACTTGAGTGCTAATAACTTGGGTATCGATCGATACTGCTTCGCCACCCACTGTTTTCACATCCTCACCACGGGTATCTTGATTTATTTTCAAATCTAAGATGATTTTATTGTCCGGCGTAATATGCGGTGTTACTTGCAAACCCAATACCGCTTTTTTAAAGGCGATAGAAGTAGCACCACTTGAACTTGATTCAACATACGGAATTTCCGTACCTTGCTCAATATACGCTGACTTTTGGTCTGTGGTGGTAATTCTTGGACTTGCGATCACTTCTGCTTTTTGTTCTGCTTCTAATGCAGAGAGCTCTAAATCAAGTATTTGACCATTAGCTAAATCTGCAATCTGAAACGCTATCGACCCCGCAGGTGATGCGACGGGTAGATTCACATTAAGGCGATCACCAATAGCTGGCACACTACCACCGGCCAAAGAATCATTACCTTCGATAGAGCCTGATGATAAACCAAAGCCACTACCAATATCAGTACTGCCGCTAAAACCCCAGCGAACACCGAGCTCATCATCGAGATTATCAACCACTGAAACCATTCTAGCTTCAATGATGACTTGGCGTACAGGTACGTCAAGGACCTCAATAATACGCTTCACATTGGCAATAACGGTAGCCGTATCTTTAATTAATACAGTGTTAGTACGCTCGTCAAAACTGACCGTACCGCGTGATGATAACAGACTGGAATCTTTTTGTGACAAAAGCTTTGTTATATCAGCCGCTTTTGCAAAGCTAATTTGCATAAACTCCGACTGTAATTCAGCTAAGTCCTCTACTTCTTTCTTACTGACAAGGTCACGACGCTCTAATGCTGCAAGCTCATCGGCAGGGGCAACCATCAATACATTACCATCAAGCTGTTTACTCAGCCCCTTAACTTTCATTACGATATCAAGCGCTTGTTCCCATGGCACACTATCTAAACGCAGGGTGATATTACCATTCACTGAATCCGTGGTCACCAAGTTAAACTCATTAAAATCAGCGATTAACTGCAATACCGTACGCACAGGAATATCCTGGAAGTTCAGTGAAATTGCTTGCCCTTGATATTTACTGGTTTTTTCATCAGGATCTTTTTTAGTAACTTCAATCACAAAAATATTATCCGCTTGATCATAGCGATAATTAAAGTCATCACTGATCTC
Organism: Moritella sp. F3; assembly: GCF_015082335.1. Lineage (NCBI taxonomy): Bacteria > Pseudomonadati > Pseudomonadota > Gammaproteobacteria > Alteromonadales > Moritellaceae > Moritella > Moritella sp. F3. Next base: position 23,123 of record NZ_BLRL01000009.1, read on the forward strand.
TAACTCAAATGCAGTCACACCTTCATCGTGAAACGTTTCAATTGCAGTTACTGGCGTACCAAAATCAGCCACATCTAAAATATAGAGTAATTTTTTTAAAATAGCCGTACTATGAAATTCGGCGATTAATTTGTTGCCTTTACGCTGAATATCAACAGCCATCGAACTATTTTTCATCGTCAGTATTAATTTACCGCTACCATCGTTACCGGTACGGAAATCGATTCCGCGTACCTGGTTTACAAAGCCACTAAAATCCTCTTCTTCATCGTCCTCAATTGGCACGATATCTTCTATCTTAGGGGACTGAACCGTCACTTGACGGCCATCTTTGGTTGCAAGTAAAGAGGGACTAACAGTTGCGGCAGGCACATCGCTATTATCAATGTTACTGTCAACCGCAGACACAGCAGGCAATACAGCACTATTGCCTGCTGTAGGAACACTTGGCTCGACAGCAAGCACTAAACTACCGCTGTCTATACGACGGTCAGCCACTTCAGGTACAATCACATCACTACTTAGCAATCCAAAAGTAGCGATTAAACTATTGCCACTTTGCACAATTTGATAGGGTACGAGTTCATCTAAAGCGATGGTGATTTTAAGGCCTAAATCGACACGTTCTGCAGCCACGTTTAATACATCACCTTGCTCGATAACCACAGGGTTAAGTAACAACGTCGAGCTAGCGTCTGGCACGAGGATCACCAATTGATGTGGTGAATATTGTAATTTATCTGCGTACTCGACCACATTTTCACTAAACTCTAACTCAAGCTCGAGTTGTCCCTCGGCTAACGAGTTTAAATGGATTTGTCTTAATTGTGGTTCCGCAAAACTGAAAGCAGAACATAAAAGTGTGGTACATAAAACCAATACCTTCACGATATTGGTACATCTTATATATGATTTAGTCATTTCATCGTCCCTGAAAATGGCTTAACTGTTTGTCTTAGCTACTATTAACATTATCCCAGTTAATATTAACGGTTGCTTATCTGCTAAGTGTCTTGGCTACTAAGCGGTATTTGTGTTGTGCGAACTTGCCAACAACCCTTACCCGTTAATATCAACTCCGATAATTCGATATAATTTTTGGTTATGTCGAGTATCTCACCGTGATTAAGTCCAATATAATCACCCGGTGAAACTCGGAATATCTCTCCCGAACTTGCTCTTATTAGGCCCCAAAGGTGGTCCTCACTACCTAGAGTACCGTGCATATTTAAGTTATCTAATGAATAGGTTTCTAGCGGCCCTTTAATCCGCGCAAAATTTGGTTGCGGACAATTCTGTGGAAACGGTGTTTCTGCTTTTACCGATTCAGGACGAGGATTCGAAAATGGGTTACGAGCTCCCGTCTCCGAATAATGCAACGCCACAAAACTTTCCATATCGGGTACATTTTCAATTAAGGTTGTTTTACGTGCCTTTATATCATTGATGTAATTTACCAAATCCTGATTATCCGCAGTACAACCCGTTACCATCAAAGATAAAAAAACTAAACTCGTTAATCGTGTCATTTTTCCCCCTTATAGCGATAAGTACGGGCAATCATATTCACTTTGAGCAATTCCCCTTGCAGCTTAGTAATCATGAAATCTTCTAGCGTCACAATCCTTGGTAACGCGGCAATATCACTGGTAAATTGTCCAAGCTGATGAAAGGTGCCGATAACTTCTAAACTGACCGGTACTTCATAAGAGAAATCTCGCTTTACTTCCTGCAACCATTTAAATTTACGTAGTTGCAAGCCGTTATGCTGGCCAATATAGCTCAAATCGTCGAGCAAGCCTGCTGTCTCACTTTTTGATGGCAGCTGCCTCAGCATGTGATTAAATAAATTTTCCATCTCTGACATTTGCTCAGTATACAAACCTAAATTACCAGCAAGGCTAGCTTTGGCTTCAAACTGTAATCTTAAACTTGATTCTTTCTTTTCAACATTTTCTAGGGCTTGTAGCGATGATGCGATGAATAGCCAATAAAATAATCCCGCAATTAATACTGACAACATAATATTCGTGGCAATCTTTGCTGGTTGTGGCCAATTTCCTAGGTCTTCAAGATCCAGTTCATTAATTTCTTGTAGGTTCATCTTAGTTGCCCTCATCCTTCAGCATAGGTGTTACCGAGAATCGCATTTCAAAGCGATTACCCTCGCCTTCCGATAAAGCCACAATAGAGTCTAAATTACCGTCTCTAAGCCAATTTGATTCCTCAATATTACGCAACAATACCGCCAGACGCGTATTCGAATCACTGGTGCCATTAATCTTAATAATGTCATTTTTAAACGTTAATTTAGCGAGATTTACACCTGCAGGAACAAGCTGTGGCAAGGTATTCATCAGTTCAGTGGGTGTATTGCGGCTGCGCTGTAGACTCTGAATTAAATCAATACGTTCTTGCAGTTTATCTTTGCGCCCACGTAACTCTTTAATTTTACCTAACTTAACATCAATAACTTGCATCTCTTGCATCAGCAGTGCATTACGTTGTTTTTGATTATCAATAAAGCTGCCAATCACCATATTCAATATGATCATGACCAATAAGGTCGCACCAAGACTAATGCCAGTTAAGGTATAGAAACCTTGTAGCCTCAGTTTTTTCTCGGCTTCACGCCAGGGTAATAAATTAATATTTGACATTATAACGCCCTCATCGCTAAACCAAGAGCAACCATATAGCGCGGTCCGTTAGCGATCAAACGCTCTTTATCTTCAACGTCTTCAGCGTACTCAAACTGCGAAAATGGGTTTGCAACACGAGTCATGATGCCCAGCTCGTCCTCAACTTGCTGAGCGAGTTCCACGATAAGTGCCGAACCACCACTGAGGGTGATCATATCAATTTTTTGTAAGGTACCTGAGTTAGTAAACAGCTGCACATTGCGGCGGATCTGTTGCATACACGCAGTAACATAAGGCGCTAATACATCAATATCGTAATCAAGCGGTAATTGCTGAGCGAGTTTCAGTTTTTCAGCTTCATCGCGTTTCAACGTATAATGATCGCTAATAGTGCGGGTATAGTTTTCGCCACCAAAATTTTGTACTCGAGAATAAATTGATACCCCCTGATGCAACATTGAAAAAATGGTCATGTTAGTGCCAATATCAATCGCAGCAACCACTTTGCTATCATCTTGTAAATCCGCTAAACGTAAATACAGATCATGAGATCGCGCTAATGCATGCGCCGCGACATCAACAATTTTCGGGATAAAATTATTCTCTTCTAGGCAGCCTGCTAATGACGTTACGCTTTCCGTGCGAGTCGCGCTCAATAACACATTGTGCTTGCCTGGGTTATTATCATTGATACCTAATATTTCAAAATCGAGGCTGATTTCATCAAGTGGAAAAGGAATTAAACTTTCCGCTTCCAATTCAATATGCATTTCCAGCTCAGGACCAGAAAGGTCGATATCAACATAAATAATTTTTGTAATGACATTTGTGCCAGATACGGCAGTTGCAGCTTGTTTATAGCGGAAAGGAAAATCTTCACGCACCTGTTGCAAGACATTAGTTAATGCTTCTATATCTTGTAATTGGTGATCAACGACACATCCTTTTGGCGTTGCTACCTCTGAAACCATATCTACCACATAATGCTCTGTTCGCTTAGACAGCGCGAGGGCTTTTACGGAAGATGATCCAAAATCAACTCCGATCATTGCCACTGTCTGATTCCTTTTAAACAGCTTTAGCATAATGATCTTCAACTCTATGTAATAACAATGACGTCCATCTTTGTTAAATGATTGTTAAATACTTGTTAAACACAAAGCATACAGATTTAAATCTCTGAGGTCTATCATAAAGAACTCGTACTATTTCACAAAACAGAGATATAATGATCGATTATTAAGAAATTATTGTGAGCATTATTGTGAAATGGATTAAACGATTATCCGTATTTTTATTGGTCAGCGGACTGCTCGGTGTAGGTAGTATCATTGCACTTTATTTCAGCATCAAGCCAGAACTGCCTGATGTAACAACCTTAAAAACAATGCAACTACAAACCCCAATGAAGGTCTTTAGCCAGGATGGCAAATTGATCTCTCAATTTGGTGAGAAACGTCGTATTCCCATTGAAATTGATGACGTACCACCATTAATGATCAATGCATTTTTGGCCACCGAGGATAGCCGTTTTTACAGCCATCCAGGTATAGATCCTATCGGTATTGTCCGCGCAGCAACTGTCATGATCATGACTGGCGAACGTAAGCAAGGCGCAAGTACAATCACCCAACAGGTGGCAAGAAATTTCTTTTTAACCCGCGAAAAAACCTTTATTCGTAAGATTAAAGAAATATTTTTAGCTTGGCATATCGAACAAAATCTTTCTAAAGATGAGATCTTAACTTTATACCTCAATAAGATCCCACTGGGCTATCGCTCATTTGGTATTGGTGCTGCAGCACAAGTTTATTACGGTAAAGCATTAAACGAATTAACGCTTGCGCAAATGGCGATCATTGCCGGTCTACCAAAGGCACCGTCAGCGTTAAACCCAATTCGCTCGCCAAAGCGTGCTCAAGCTCGTCGTCATGTAGTATTGCTGCGTATGTTAGATGAACAATATATCACCAAAGCACAATTTGACGAGGCGAATAACGCGCCGATTACAGCGAAATATCACGGCGCAGAAATCGAGTTGTCAGCCCCTTATTTAGCAGAAATGGTGCGCAGTGAAATAATTAAACGCTACGGTGAAGATAAAGCTTACTCTCAAGGTTTAAATGTCTACACCACAGTACGAAGTGACCGCCAAACTGCAGCGACTAATGCACTGATTAATAATTTACTGAATTATGATTTACGCCACGGCTATCGTGGTCCATTAGGCCAAGCTTGGACTAATGATGAAGTACTTAGCCATGACGAAATTCTATTATTATTAAAAGATAAACCAAGTTACAAGCCACTTAAACCTGCTGTTATTACCGCAGTAACAGGCCAAACAGCCGAAGCATTATTGGCAAATGGCGAGCAAGTGACTGTAAGTTGGGATGGTTTAAAATGGGCGCGTCCATTTATTTCTGACAAGAAACAAGGACCCGCACCACAAACAGCCGCTGAAATTGTTAATGCTGGTGATATCGTATTATTACGTCCGAACACACTAGCAACACAACCAGCAACTGAATCTACGACACAAACTGCACAATGGATGTTAGGTCAGATCCCTGACGCTAGTTCAGCCTTTATCGCTATCGATAATAATGACGGTGCTATTGAAGCCTTAGTTGGTGGTTTTAATTATCAGCAAAGTAAGTTTAACCGTGTAACCCAAGCAGAGCGTCAAATAGGTTCGAATATCAAACCATTTGTTTATTCCGCAGGTTTAGCACAAGGGGCAACACTCGCCACCCTAATCAATGATGCACCCATTAACCAACTCGATAAACGCGCTGGTACAGCATGGCGACCAAAGAACTCACCGCCAACCTACAATGGTCCAACTCGCTTTCGTTTAGGCCTAGCCCAGTCAAAAAATGTCATGTCTGTGCGTGTTTTCCGCCAAGTGGGTTTAAATAACGCCATTAATTACATGACACGTTTTGGTTTTGAAAAAGCCAAGCTACCTCGCGATGAGTCATTATCATTGGGGTCTGCATCACTTACCCCACTTGAAGTTGCTGTTGCTTTCGCAACATTTGCCAATGGTGGTTTTAAAGTTGACCCCTACTTTATTGATCGTATTGAGAATGTTGATGGTGAAATCATTTATCAATCAACACCTAAACAAGCTTGTTTAGAATGTGAAAAACAAATTGCACTAGGCACTGATAACCCAGAATACTGGTTAGACGTCGAAGGTGATGCACTCGCAAAATGTGATATCGCCGCTTATGGCTCACCACAATTAGCGCCACGAATTATCACTGAACAAAATGCTTTCTTGATGCGTGAAGTGATGGCAAGTGTGATTTGGGGTGGTGGTAGTTGGCGTCATAAAACCGGTTGGAATGGTACCGGTTGGCGTGCGGCGGCGGCACTGAAACGACATGATATTGGTGGTAAAACCGGTACAACAAACGAGGCTAAAGACGCCTGGTTCTCGGGCTTCAACCCAGATCTATCAGCGACAAGCTGGATTGGTTTTGATGATCATAGCCGTGAGTTAGGCCGTGTTTCTCGCAACATTAATCTAGATAAACACCAAATTAGTGGTGGTGAAGCAGGGGCTAAAACAGCGCAACCTGCTTGGATCGAATTCATGCAAAAAGCACTGAAAGGAGTCCCAGAACGTCCAAGTGTATTACCGGATAATATAGTGCAAGTACGTATCGATCGAGAATCTGGGTTACTCACTCATAAGTCCGACTATACGGCACGTTTCGAGTACTTTATTAAAGGTACGGAACCAACCGAATACGTGAATAATCAAGATGCTGACTCGTCATTTGATGACATCGATAACAGCAATGAAAACAGTGGCGCAGTAGATGAATCACTCGATGACTTGTTTTAAGTTTTAGCATAACGTAAAAAATGGCGCTACTTTATTGTAAAGCAGCGCCATTTTTATATCCAACCTTTGTACAATGCGGCCTATTTTAAACTATCGTGGCCATCACTTGCTTGCTGATGACTTGCGCGATATCGTTAAAGCAAGGACGTCTTACTGACCCTTTACGGTATAATAAAACAATTTTTCGAATTGGTTCAGGTTCAACAAATTTAATGTACTCCACACCTTCGGTGAATCGAGTCCGTGGAATAGCCAGATGTGGTAGTAATGTCACACCCGCGTCCGCAGCGATCATATGACGCAGTGTTTCTAAGCTTGTTGCTTTAAAGCTTTGGTCTTCTTCAGCACCCGCTGTAAAACAGTAATCCATCGCTTGATCACGCAGACAGTGACCATCTTCTAACATCAGTACTTTTTCGCCGCGTAATTCCGATAAATCAACGCGGTCTCGACCTTTAAAGCGGTGTCCACTCGGAATAATTAGCTCTAATGGTTCTTTATATAACTCAATGTGACCGTATTTTTCCATGCCTGGTAAGTAAGCTAATAATAAACAATCCAACTCACCTTCATCCAATTGCTTTAATAACTCATTGGTTTGGTTTTCATGCAAGAACATATCTAAATCAGGGAATTGTTGTTTCATTGATGGCACAATCAATGGCAACAGATAAGGTGCAACGGTCGGGATCAAGCCAATATGAATCGCCCCAGCCGTTGGACTAGCATAACTCTTGGCAATTTCTTTAATGGCTTTAGATTCTAATAATACGGTACGCGCTTGATCAGCAATTTGATCGCCTGCTGGTGTGAATAATACTTTTCTCGATGTGCGCTCAATCAAGATCACATCCAGTTCATCTTCTAACTTACGGATCTGGCCACTGAGTGTCGGTTGGCTGACAAAACATTTTTCCGCCGCTTTTCTAAAATGCTTCAGTTCTTGTAACGCGACAAGATATTCTAAATCTCTTAAGTTCATATCAACCCAACTTGAATGGTAAAAACAATTAAATACCTATTACTGATTTGTACATTCTATCAATAAACTCACACTAACCACACTATTAATCATTAAAATTACGAATTAATGACACATAAACAAAATAATTATAGCCATTTATGACAATTTTCACTTCTCAGGCGTTTAAATTATAGGTACTATCTCGCCACGCCAAATTTAACATATCGATAACATCGTTATCGATAGGTTCTTTATATAGCAATAAATAATGGTTATTCAGTAACGGATTACTGACGTCGCAATAATAAGGATTTTATATGCACTTAAAAAGTTAAGCTTTTTAGCTATTTTTTGGCTGTCACTCGTCGATCGAAGCTGCGCGGAACCCTCGATTAATAGAACGCTATTTCCAAATACAGTATCGAGTGTTTATTATTCAAGTACACCATTTAAAGGGAGTGCAACAGGTGCAGAATACAGCCATCTGGTATCGCGAGTTATCGACTTTTCTAAAGGCACTGAAATGCCACTCGGACAACATGATAGTTCGTTAACAACTTATGCGGTACGCGCTGTAAAAGGCGGCTATCGTTAATCACTTGCCTATGTAACTTAACATCAAGCATCAACATTGCAGATCAAAAACGGCGAGCCTAAGCTCGCCGTTTTGTTATTCACATCAATGCGACTAACAATGTAGTCGCTATCATGGCTGTAATTAAATCAACTCTAATTCAACCATAGCAGCGCGAATTTCGTCTTTTGTACCTTGGGTAAGTTCAATAACAGGTAAACGGCACTCAGGCTCACATAGGCCTAGTAGCGATACCGCATATTTCACACCAGCAGGGCTTGTTTCTTTAAACATTAAGTTATGTAGCGTGATCAAACGATCTTGCAACTCTCTCGCTTCAACATATTTACCCGCAAACGTTAATTCCTGCACTTGTGCATACAGTTTTGGCGCAACGTTAGCTGATACCGAAATAAGGCCATTACCGCCAGATACGTTATAAGCAACCGTCGTGCAGTCATCACCAGAGAGGAAAGAGAAATCACCTTTAATTAATTGGCGCTCTAACCAAGGACGTGACAGATCACCTGTTGCATCTTTAATGCCGACCACATTTTCAAGCTCAGCCATACGCGCTAATGTTTCAGGTTGGATATCTACAATCGCACGACCTGGGATATTGTAAACAATGATTGGCAGGTCATTGTTATCGTTAACCGCTTTAAAGTGTTGGAATAAACCTTCCTGACATGGGCGGTTATAATAACCAGCGACATGTAACGTCGCAATCGCACCGGCAGCTTGCGCATGATTAGATAATAAGATCGCATCCGTCGGATTGTTCGAACCCGCACCAGCAATAACCGGTAAGCGTCCTGCGGCTTGGTTAACCACGATATCAAGGATCTGACAATGCTCTTCTAATGACAGTGTTGGGCATTCGCCAGTCGTGCCTACAGCAACGATACCATGCGTTCCCTGAGCAACATGCCAGTCCACCAAGTTGCGTAATGCTGGTTCATCAATTTTATTATTTTTAAACGGGGTAACCAAAGCAACAATTGAGCCTTTAAGTAATGCTTTCATTGCTGATTTATCGGTGACCGTTGAGTTAACACTCATAGAAGCTCCATTTCGGTTATAAAAAAACCTCGAATACATAAATTGCGGTCGAGGTTCCTATAGGGATTTATATGTTCTCGAATCACATGCTACGCTGGCTTTAATTTGCCTTGTTTATATTGTTTTCGTTTTAAAGTAAGCATGTGACGTTCTCATTTTGATGAAAAAAACATTTAAGCGATTATTATTTATCGTTTACTTTTAATCTTTATCGTACTTTTTACATTTAATAATTCGTCATTCACCGCAAAATGTCAAGCAGGATAATGCATAAGTAAATTCAAACAACTAATCTCACATGATAATCGAGTCTCAAGCAACTAGCGCGATACCTAATCAGCCAACCGAAAGGAGAAGATATTGAAGTTGTTTGGGTATATACTCACCGACCAAATCTTCGAGCAAATTAAGTAAAAGAGTCCAAACCCATGATCAGCAATAGCTACACCCTAGCAAGTCAATTACTCGCGCGTAACACTGCACATTTTGAAGATAAAGACCTGTTGATTGCGGGTTACATCGAAGATACGTATCCGACTGAATTAGCTAAAATAGCTAAAAAAGTAACGTTATTCAGCTACGATTATTCAGCTAAGCTACATTTTGATAATGTCAGCAATATTGATAACCATTGCTCAACTGAATACCAAGCGGTGAAGAAACACCAAGTTGCTTTGATTTATATGTCAAAATCAAAGGCTGAAGTAGAATATTTATTAGCGAACATTACCGAACATCTTGAAGACGGTGCAATGATCTTCATGGTGGGTGAAAACAACGCTGGTATCCGTAGCGCGAATAAATTCTTTGCCCCGTATGGTGATATTTGTAACAAACTAGATGCAGCACGTCGCAGCTCATTATTTGTAACTGAATTAAATAAACCTGTCGCTAAATTTGTTCAAGACGATTGGGTCACAACATTCCCAATATCAGTGAATGGTGTTGACCTAACAGTATGCACATTACCGGGTGTATTTAGCCACGGTAAATTAGATACAGGCAGTAATATCCTGCTTAATAACTTACACAAAAAACCATCGGGTCGTGTACTTGATCTTGGTTGTGGTGCAGGTATTATCGGTAGTTATATCGCGAAACGTTTCCCAGAAAGTAAAGTTGAAATGACCGATGTAAGTGCACTGGCAGTTAAATCAAGCCAACTGACATTAGCGGCAAATGAATTAGCCGGTCAAGCTTACCTTTCTGATGTTTATTCAGATGTGGAAGGTACATTCGATTATATTATTTCGAACCCACCTTTCCATGCTGGTTTAAAAACGCATTATGCAAGCACTGAAACCTTCTTAAAAGAAGCGAATGGCTACATCAATACACGCGGCCATTTAGTATTAGTTGCGAATAGTTTCTTAAAATATCCTGAGATTATTGAAGCCGCTTTCGGCCATTGCTTACTGCAAATTAAATCATCTAAGTTCGCCGTTTATTACGCGAATAAATAGTTAAGAAAATAAATCGCATAAACAAAAACGCCCATAACAAGTGATTGTTATGGGCGTTTTTCTATTTATCTTTAATTCAGGGGTTGGCTGAGTAAGCTAAATACTTACCGATGAGTTAGGCATCTCGCGCTTCTACAGATAACTCATCAATACGTTTTTTCATGATTGCATGCACATCTGATGATAATTGACGTACCGCTTTGCGCTCTAAGCCCGTCGTTGCAATTGGATCCATGATTTCAATAATCACTTCGCCGTTATCCCAGCGATTTAATTTTATTTTATTATGCGTATTAGAACAGCATACCGGCACAATCGGCACTTCAGCTTGTATAGCGGTATGGAAGGCACCAGTCTTAAACGGCAATAAGCCACGACCACGGCTACGCGTTCCTTCAGCAAACATCCAAATACTCAAGTGACCCTTTTTAATACGATCAGCCACTGCTGAAATAGTACCAACAGCTTTGCTTTTGTTATTACGATCGATCAGGATATTACCTGACAGCCAATATACAAAACCAAAAATAGGCACCCAAATTAAGCTTTTCTTACCAACAGATACAGTACCCGGCTGTACCGCTGCCGTCATCGTAACCAAATCAAAATTGTTTTGATGATTACCAACAAAAACATACGGGCCTGCATCGTTCAAACCAGCTGGTTTACGAACGATTAATTTAACCCCCAGAATACGCGCCAAACGGGAGAAGTTTCTCGCCACACATGCCACGTGTTTTGGATTTCTAGGCTGTAAACTAAAACGTAAAATACTCATGACTAATAAGTAGATCATGAACAACATGACTAAGACTAAACGACCAATAAATAACATTTGTAACCCTCTTTTAACATCACCGCAGTATACCGAGCTAAAACTCGGTGTACAAGCGTTAGCTGAATTATTCTTGCGCTACATCTAGGCTATCAACACGCTGTAATCCACGTGGTAATTTGAAACCACGACGTCCTCGCTCACCCTTATAATGTTCTAAATCAGCAGGTTTCAATGTTAACTTACGCTTACCAGCATACAGTGTGACAGACTGCCCTTCCGGCACAATTGTCAGCATTTGCACATACTCCTCTCGGCTTTTAACCCGTGCAGATGGAATATTCATTAATTTATTCCCCTTACCTTTAGACAGTAATGGCAATGACGACAGTGGGAATATGAGCATCCGACCTTCGTTAGAAATGATTAAGCCCTGGTCAGTACTAATATCGCTTACCGCTTGTGGTTCAATCACTAGACCACCAGCGGGTAAGGTTAATAATGCTTTACCATTTTTATTACGACTCACCATGTCACTGAACTTGCCAATGAAGCCATAACCCGCATCAGAGCTAAGTAAGAATTGTTGGTTATCATCCGCCATCAGCGCATGAGTAAAGGTTTGTCCGGCTGCGAGCGTGAAGCGAGTCGTCAAGGGTTCACCCTGACTACGTGCCGATGGCAACGTATGTGCATCCAGTGCAAATGAACGACCACTCGAATCAATAAAGACTGCCGGGCAATTACTGCGTCCTTCTGCGGAATCTTTATATTCATCACTGGCTTTATAACTGAGTCCTTTCGCGTCCACGTCATGGCCTTTCGCACAACGTGCCCAGCCTTGTTGTGATAACACCACGGTCACCGCTTCATTGGGCATTAATTCTTTTTCTGTTAACGCTTTTGCTTCTGTTCGCTCGATAATCGGTGAACGACGTTCATCACCAAATTTCTCAGCGTCCATAATAAGTTCTTTTTTCACTAATGTTGCTAAGCGGCGATCTGAACTTAATAGCTGCTCTAATTTATGGCGCTCAGTGTTTAATTCACCTTGCTCACCACGAATACGCATTTCTTCTAACTTAGCTAAATGACGTAATTTAAGCTCAAGCACTGCCTCTGCTTGTTTGACCGATAAATCAAAACGACTGATTAGCTCTGCTTTTGGATCGTCATACTGACGAATGATCTCAATCACTTCATCGATATTTAAAAAGGCGATCAATAAACCATCGAGGGTATGTAAACGCGCCAGTACTTTATCTAAACGGAACTGTAAACGACGGCGGACAGTCGCATTACGGAACTCTAGCCATTCTGATAATATTTTCTTTAGCCCTTTAACTTGTGGTTTTTCATTCAAACCAATCATATTCAAGTTAACGCGGTAATTTTTTTCTAGATCGGTACTGGCAAATAAATGCGCCATTAACTGATCGATATCAATACGATTCGAGCGTGGCACAATAACCAAGCGTGTTGGGTTTTCATGATCAGATTCATCACGTAAATCCGCGACCATCGGTAATTTTTTAGCCTGCATTTGCGCTGCAATTTGTTCTAAAATCTTACCACCAGATACTTGGTGCGGTAGTGCGCTAATGACAATGTCACCACTTTCTAGTGTGAATACCGCGCGCATTTTAATGCTGCCTTTACCGCTTTCATAGATCTTAGCGATATCTTTTTCTGGTGTAATAATCTCTGCTTCAGTCGGATAATCAGGGCCTTTGACATAAGCCATCAATTCTGACAATTCAGCTTTAGGTTTATCAATTAGGTGCAAACAAGCGTTAGTAATTTCACGCACGTTATGTGGTGGAATATCAGTTGCCATACCCACCGCAATCCCCGTCACACCATTTAATAAAATGTGCGGTAAACGCGCAGGTAATAATTGTGGTTCTTTCATGGTGCCGTCAAAGTTAGGCGCCCAATCAACGGTGCCGAGGCCCACTTCACCTAGCAATACTTCGGAAAACTTTGACAATTTAGCTTCGGTATAGCGCATTGCCGCAAATGATTTCGGATCATCCGGTGCACCCCAGTTACCTTGACCATCAACCAGCGGATAACGATAAGAAAATGGTTGTGCCATCAACACCATCGCTTCATAACAAGCACTATCGCCATGGGGATGGTACTTACCTAGCACATCACCAACCGTACGCGCTGATTTCTTATATTTGGCACCCGCATGTAAGCCAAGCTCAGACATTGCATAGGTAATACGGCGCTGTACAGGCTTTAAGCCATCACCAATATGAGGCAAGGCACGATCCATGATCACATACATGGAGTAGTTCAAATATGCTTGCTCGGTAAATTCCCTTAGCGGTTGTTCTTCGACACCGTCTAAGCTCATATCAATAACGTCAGTCATCAAGAGTCCTGTTATTTAGAATAAATAAAAATTTAATAATTAAAGGCGAAAACAACATATGCTATTTATAAGCATTTATATTATGATGAAACGCGTAATAAAATTATCTTAGATAATAACAATTAGGCCGCATTTAGACCTGTTATAGATAGTTATTTCAACTATAACCCGTCACGATTGTAATTATCTAAGGTCACTTTACTTGGCTCGAAATCCGATTAAAAACAAAAATGACAGGAAATTAATCATGGGGAGCAATGTATTATATTCTCTTATAGAAAAAACTAAATTATTATTTCCATCATTAGCAAAACGCGTCAGCGTATTGCGTAACGCATTCAAATCACTGCCACGCCTGCACCGTAAATTATTACCTATACTATCACTTATTGTCATAGTACTGGTGCTTATACCTAGCTCTGACATAACAGATTCGGGTAACACGACTGTGAATGAGCGCAAGTCAATCACACTGACCATCGCGCCGACTCAAAATGTAGCAAATAAAGCAGGTCTAGAACAGGGACCGACAAGTAATACGCCACAACCGATACAGATTAAAGTGCTGGATCCAGAAAATATTGATGGTGAGTGGCGAGCACACGTTATTCGTAAAGGTGATTCTGTTTATCGTATTTTCCGCCAGTATGATATACCTTCTGCCGTGCTGCATGCTTTAATCGCAGTACCAACGCCAGCGCGATATATCACCCAGGTACGACCCGGACAAGTGATGTCATTTTATATTTCGACGGCAGGTAAATTAATACAACTTCGAATTACAGATGCTGATAGCGCACCAACTTTATTTTCATTACGTGAAGATGGCAGCTATATCTATCGCTAGTTTGAACATAAATACACGCATAACGACTTATACTCACGACCTATATTCTAACAACATAATGCCAAGGACGGTGTTAACTGATTCAAGCACATACCTGGTTTCGGCCAGCTTCTTTAGCTGCATACAATAATTGATCCGCCGCTTTGATGACCTCCTCTGGGGTGGTCATTGAACTACGTCCTTCAGCGACACCAATACTGATAGTCACCTGCACCGTTTTATCAATATCGGTGACCGAATGATTAGTTTTACCTTCATTAACGCCTTTGCCGTTACTCTCATCAGTCTTTAGCTTATCGCTCTGTCGCTTATCATTCTGCCTTTTACCAGTCTGGGGCTGAAGTTCTCGTCGTTCAGCAGATTGACGAATTTGAAACGGGTAATCAGCAATTAATAGCCGAATCTCATCTAAATAACCGATACAGTCTGACGCCGATTTACCTTTAAATACGATAGTAAACTCTTCACCACCATAGCGATACACTTTGCCTCGCCCTTTCACTAAGGTTAATTTAGTCGCAACCATTTTCAATACCGTATCGCCAATATCATGACCATAGGTATCATTGAATTTTTTAAACCGGTCGATATCAAGCATCGCAATACTGTACTTACCACTGAGTTGTGCCAGATCGATATTTAATGCCCTACGCCCAGGAATACAGGTTAGTTCATCAATAAACGCTTGCTCATGGCTGCGCTTCAATATGCACAGCAGTAGCATCACCGCACTCATCATAAACATGCTCACCGATATCCACTGCTGTTCAAACTCAACGACAGTCAAAGTAGATGCCAGTAGTGCACTGAGGTATGCTTGATCTGAAGCAACGTCTCTAAATAGCATCAATATCGCCGCCGTCAGCACCGCACAAATCAATAGACCTAACAGTATGCTAGGTAATACCGACACATAGCCTAACGCCAAAACCCAAGGTTCTACAACAAACAAAATATGGGAGATCAGTGGTAATTGTTCGGGCTGAATAAACCAGTAGTAAGCCGCTGCTTGTAAGATAAAAATAGCGTGATAAGAAAGTGCTTGAAAGGAAAGCAAGGTGCGTTCAGGTAAGAATAATAGCAACACTAAGTTGGCAGGTAATAACAGTACCAGAAAGTAATACTCAAATAATGTACTGCCTATCGCCAAGGGCGTTTGTAAGCGAAATTGAATAATATTGTAAGCCACCAGCATCAGTAATGCTGCAAAACCACTGCGGCCCTGCTTAAAGAAGTGACTTAATATAATCACCAATAAAAAGAGTACATTTGGTAATTCAACTAACATATCCTGCTGCGCGGTTGAAAGCGCAGCAAAAAATGGCGGGATCAAAAGTCCCGCAAACATAATGAAAAATGTCAGTAATAACCTTAAATACATTGACGTCACTTACTGCAGATACGCGACATTAGCGCTGTAATTCATATTAACCAGATCCAATTTTATAATCACTTATCTCTATTTTAGCAATTGATTCACTTACTACGATATTGAGTGCAGTGATGAATAACAGCCATTAACTAGGCTCTATTTTAGCGATATAGTAATTAACAGAGATAGCCGCTGAAATTAGCCCCATACCAATAGCAGTGATAAACAACAGCATGATCTCGCTAAATCCTAACCCTTCGATATTGAACTCGGTATTATATAATTGCGCAAGACTAACTACCGTGTCTTCCATCCAATACACCATAAATAGCGTCACTAACCAAGCTAAAATCCCGCCGATCGCACCATACCAAAATCCAGTATATAAAAAAGGCCGTTGCACGAATGAATTCGTCGCACCAATTAATTTCAACACTTCAATTTCAGCGCGATTGGATAAAATATTCAAGCGTATGGTATTACCGGTAATTAATAATACCGAACTTAATAGTAGAACTGAGACAACGAGTACAGCATCACTGAAAATAGAGAGAATACCTTCTAATCGAGCTAGCCACATAATATCCAACTTACCTTGCTGGACCTCAGGCTCACGCTCTAACTTAGCTAATAATTCTTGTGCCGCAATTGAAGTACGGTAATAAGGCTTAGGCGTCACCACAACCACCGCTGGTAATGGATTATGATCGAGTAAGGTTAACGCCGAGACTAATCCTGAAGAACGTTTAAACTCTTCCATGCCCTGTTCTTTAGAAATATATTCAAAGCTATCAACTTCTTTATAGCTCTTTAAACGGTGTAATAAATTTTGGTAACGTGATTCTGGTAAATCTTTCTTCAAGAAGAGATTAATATCGGTCGGGCTGGTCCATTCCTGGCTTACAGTCTGGCTATTTTTTAATACCACATACAAGGTGCTTGGCAGGGCTAAGCTCACGCCCAACACTAGCATCGTCATCAAAGAGGCAATCGGCGTGCGCCATACATCCGTTAAGCTAGATATCGCATGATGGATATGTTGTTGGCAGCGGATTTGAATACGTTTAATGATGGGAACATCAGCGCTATTGGTTTGCTTGTTCATATTAAATCCCTTGTAACTCGTCATTGCACATCTCGCCTTGCTTAATACGCAAAGTACGATAGCGCAGTTTAGCGATCAACCCCAAATCATGGGTCGCAATCAATACTGTTGTACCGCTACGATTGAACTCTTCAAATAATTTAATAATCTCCATGGATAACTGTGGATCTAAATTACCTGTTGGCTCATCCGCTAATAACAATTTGGGACGGGAAATGATCGCTCTTGCGATACCTACCCGTTGTTGTTCACCGCCAGAAAGCATCGGTGGATAACATTTAGCTTTATTGTATAAACCCACTTTATCCAGCGCTGCCAGAACCCGATTTTTAACTTGCTTCGCGGTATAACCTTTAATAATCAACGGCAGCGCCACATTATCAAAAATAGTGCGGTCGACTAACAAACGATGATCTTGAAAGATAATACCGATATCACGACGTAAAAATGGAATATCGGATTTACTGACTTTACTGACGTTACGATCGTTAAGAAAAACATCACCCGCAGTTGGTCGCTCAAGCATACTAATTAATTTTAATAAGGTACTTTTACCTGCCCCAGAGGGTCCTGTTAAAAAAGCCATCTCACCTTTTTCAAGGTGAAAATTAACTTTCTGTAATGCGCTAAGACTGCCAGGGTAAACTTTAGATACATTATCAAACCGAATCATGATGACCGCGTCCTTGCTATGTGCTGGTATAAAAATCGTGAATAGTGAACGCAATAACTCACCGAGTTAACGATCAGTTATTGCGTAATACATACTGCGAATGCTGTTATTTTTTGTCTTCGTTACTAAACAGCGCTTCAATAAACTCTTCTGAATTGAAGGTACGTAAATCATCGATACCCTCACCAATACCGATAAAACGGATTGGGATCTCGAATTTATCGGCAACAGCAAAGATAACACCACCTTTTGCAGTACCATCTAATTTAGTAATTGTAATGCCAGTAAGACCTACGGCTTCTTTAAATAGTTCCGCTTGGCTTAAGGCATTTTGACCTGTACCCGCATCAATCGTTAACATGATCTCATGCGGCGCTGTCGCATCATGTTTACGCATTACCCTAACAACTTTCTTCAGCTCTTCCATCAAATGGGCTTTATTTTGTAAACGGCCGGCAGTATCAGCAATAAGCACATCAACATCTTTGGCTGTTGCTGATTGCATCGCATCAAACAATACCGATGCACTGTCAGCGCCAGTATGCTGTGCAACAACAGGAATATCGTTACGCTCACCCCATACTTGTAATTGCTCTACCGCTGCAGCACGGAACGTATCACCTGCCGCTAACATGACCGATTTACCTTCACCTTGGAATTTCTTCGCCATCTTACCGATTGTGGTCGTTTTACCCACACCGTTCACGCCAACCATTAAGATCACGTGTGGCTTGTTATTACTATCAATAACTAGCGGTTCATCAACCTTGTGTAGTAACTCTGCCATGTCTTTTTTCAAAATGTCATACAAGGCTTCAGCATCTTTTAATTCTTTACGCGATGCCTGTTGGGTTAAATTGTCAATAATACGCGTGGTAGTCGCGACACCCAGATCGGCAATTAATAACTGTTCTTCGAGTTCTTCAAATAACTCATCATCGATATGCTTGCCACGGAAAAAGTTTTTAAAGCCACTACCGATATTACCTTTGGTACGTGATAAGCCACGTTTCAAACGAGTAAAGAATTTATCTTTGTCAGCGGGTTCGTCAGCTGCTGATTCATCGCTAACCAATTCAGTACCTGCAACCAGCGATGTCTCGTCTTCGCCCACACTGTCTGTAGCGTCAGTCTTAGCGCTTACTTCTTCAGCAGCTGCAGTTGCAACAACCTCAGGCGCTAGAGCTACAGGTTTTATAACAACAGGCTCTGCCGTGATGCTTTCAGTTTCGCGAGCTGCACTGTTGTTTTCGAAATCAGCGATAAGTTGTAAATCTGCTGCGCGACGAATGGCCTTTTCTTCAGCCGTTTCATCATCACTCGATACTAATAATGCCGGATCAACTTTAGCTTCATCCGTGTTGTTTGCTTCTTTTTTACCTAAACCAAACCAATTCTTCATGCTTTTTTTTGCCATTTTTAGAAAACCTTACTTTCGCCAGTCTTGAACTGCTACAATGACCCAATATCAATATGGTGATTATATTATCACCTTTCTGTCCAGACAAAGAATTACTATGGCAAAATCTAGCACAAAACAACAAAATCAACGTCCTTCTGGGCATATTCGGATCATCAGTGGTCAATGGCGCGGTCGGAAACTACCGGTTAAAGATGTTATTGGTCTACGCCCTACAACCGACCGAATAAAAGAAACCGTATTCAATTGGTTATCACCTTATGTACGCGACAGTCATTGTTTGGATCTGTTTGCTGGTAGTGGTGGGCTAATCTTTGAAGCCTTATCACGTTATGCTGAGTCAGGCCTACTGTTTGAAAAAGACGCCGGTGCAGCAGCCCAATTACAACAAAACATTGAATTGTTAAAAGCAAATAATGCCCAGTTAGTACGTGGTGATACGTTAAAATTATTAACCAAAGAACCAACACAAGCTTATGACATGGTCTTTATCGATCCGCCTTTCCGTCAAGATTTACTGGAAGAGTGCTGTGCCAAGTTGGAAGAGTACAATTGGTTAAGTGCTGATGCGGTAATTTATATTGAGCGTGAAAAAGAACTCAATCAAGTTAAGTTACCCGCTAATTGGACGATCTTAAAAGAAAAGCAAGCTGGCCAAGTTTGTTTTGAGCTCTATCAACGTCAAGCCGTCATAAACACGACTGCTGAATAAACGCCGTTACAGAACGAATGCTTAAACCAGTTGAGCATTCGTGGTTATGCCTATATGATGTAGCCTTATTAGCCGTATTTTTATACCTGATAACACCTCGAATACCTTCCCAGTTCGCGAATGAATACCCAACAATATCACCGCCAATGGTGTGATTGTTTAGCCTATAACTTTTAGCCTATAATAAGTGCGACTGTTACCCTACTTTGGAGAATAATAACAATGACGTTAGATACTTGGTTACTTTTTGTTTCGACTATTTTTGTGGTGATCTTGATTCCTGGGCCACTATCAATTTATATGATCACCAACTCGATTTCTTATGGTATCAAGCAAACAGCACCCGCCTTTGCCGGTGGTGTATTAGCGTCATCATTATATTTAATTGCCTCAGCGACGGGGTTAGGTGCATTGATTATTGCCTCAGAAAGCTTATTCTCGGTGATCAAAACCCTCGGTGCACTTTATCTGGTGTATTTAGGGATCAGCACATGGCGTAATGCCAGTCGTGGCGGTAGTATTACGATCACGGAAGAAGTGCAGAAGCCCAATAGCAAAGCCATGTTTAGCAAAGCGTTTTTACTTGGCGCATCAAACCCAAAAGACATTTTGTTTTTTATCGCATTTTTACCACAATTTTTGAATCCAGAAGCGGATTTGTTTCAACAACTAGTGGTGATCGTCAGTACTTGGATTGTGGTCGATTTGATTTGTAAATTACTTTACGGCAGTACTTCGCATGCGATTAAACCAGTATTAACCAGTGCCCGTAACAAGATACGTTTTGATAAAACCGTTGGCAGTATCTTTGTGGCGGCAGGTGCATCGGCCGCATTAATTAAATAGTGCTTAACGGTCTTTAACGATGGCTTTGCGATTGCTTAACTATCACTTAAGCTGCGGTACTGGCGTGGTGAGATTCCCACCAGTTTTTTAAAATAACGTCCCATGTGGCTTTGGTTAGCAAAGCCACACTGTAAGGCAATATCTGCCATACTTACCTGACTATTAACAACACGTAACTTCACTTGTTCAATTCTAATTGCCAACAAATACGCTTGTGGTGTTTGGGCCATGCTCTGTTTGAACATCCGACAAAAATGATATTCACTCAGCTGTGCGAGTTCGGCCAACTCAGCCAGGTAAACCTGACGGTAAAAATTAGCCTGCATGTATTCACAAACTAACGCTGCGACTTTTGGGGACAAGCCCCCCTTAACTGTCGCGGTCAGCTTCGTGATGCCCATGTTCTGTAACATCGATACTAAGATGGTATTGGTTACTTGTTCCATAGCAAGGTGATCATGACCACTGTGCCAATCACTGGTTGCCATACAATGCCGAAACAAGGCTTCAGTAGCCGCGTCGTTGGTAAAGGTCAGTTCCGGTAGTTGTAACATACGCGGATCAATATCAAATACCTTCAGTGCCAGTTGTTTAAGGTAATCATCACTGAAATATAAATGCATAAATTGCTGAGTTTGTCCTAGCTGCCAATGGCTCTCAGAGTCTTTCGGCATCAGACAAAATTTACCCGGCGCGCCAAAACCAGAATCCACATCAGTACGGTGAGTTTCATAACCACCGGACATGTACAAACTCAAGGTATGCTGTTTTTCATTCACATAAAACAAGCGGTCATGTTCATTCTGGTAATGCGCCCACGACAATGCCTCCGTTAATGACGTTTGTCGTAAACAGACCTTACTGGTTGATTGGTCAAAGCTGATTTCATTCGGCTCAAGTAGTGACGAGCTGATATCAAGCCCGACATCCATGAGTGGTTTTATTAAAGGCATAACAAAATATTACCATTAATGGCTGATTGCTCAACTACTGCAGTGATCAAGGTAGGCATTAAACCGCAATATTGTGTTAGTTTTGCCAATATCGTGATATTCCCACGTGCGTAACAGAACCATAATGCAGATTAATTAATGGTAGTCGTCTTTCATGACACCTTCTATATAGTAATAAAGGATCCGCTATGTCAGCCATGCTCTACGTTTCAATGATATTTATTTGGGGGTTTTCGTGGATATCGATCAAGTGGCAACACGGTGATGTACCTATGGAAGTCTCGATATTTTACCGCTTTGCCATTGCCGCAACCGTCATGTTTGTGATTGGTAAACTATGGGGCAAACTACAAACGGTAAGACGCCAAGACCACGCCTACTTAGCGCTGCAAGGTGTGTGTTTGTTTTGCTGTAACTTCCTCGCCTTTTACAGTGCGACTTTGTATATACCGAGTGGCTTAGTCGCGGTATTCATGGCCACGGCACCGGTATTTAATGCCTTTCACAGTAAGCTGTTTTACAAAACCCAAACCAATGCTAATTTTTGGTTAGGGGCGATACTCGGGCTTGTTGGCATTAGCTTGTTATTTGCTGGTGATTTATTACAAACGAATTGGTCGCAAGATACGTTATACGGTTTAATGTTTGCCTTAATCGGAACCTGGTGTTTCTCGATGGGTAATATGCTGAGTATTCGTAATACCAGAAATAATGTGCAGCCTTTTACTGCCACCAGCTACGCCATGGTTTATGGTTGTATTGCGTTATTAGTGATTATCTTAGTCCGTGGCATATCGTTTGAATTTACCCTGACCGCTCAGTACGTCGGCAGCTTATTGTATTTAGCAATCCCTGCCTCGGTACTTGGTTTTACCTGTTATTTGATCTTAGTTGATCGACTCGGCGCCAGTAATGCGGCTTACGTTTTGGTTATCACCCCGATTGTGGCCTTAAGTGTTTCTGCGGTATTTGAAGATTATCATTGGACTATATATTCCACACTGGGGCTGGTATTAGTGATACTCGGTAATGTATTAACCCAACGTAAAAAAGCATTATTTAAACGAATCAAAACGCAGCCTATACCACTAAATTAAGCACACTTATTTTACATCAATTAAGTTAACGCTAAATATAAAAATACCCGTATGATTTATCCATACGGGTATTTTAATTTTCTTTATTTAACTAGTCTAAATTTACCCGTTATATTTTAAATTTCCCTACGATAGCTTCAAGCTGCGTATTGGTGTCGGCGAGTGCCTGACAGTTGCTCAGTTCTTTTTCACCGTTCTCTGTGAGCACTTCAGCCATGTTGGTAATAGCGGTCATATTCTTACTAATATCTTCAGAAACTGCACTTTGTTCCTCAGCGGCAGTGGCAATCTCTATCGCAATATCATTAATGTATGCGATTGATTTAGCCATACTGTCAAGATCCACATTTATTCGCTCAGTGCTTTCAGCAGTATGACTGCAACTCACCTTAATCGTATCCATATTGGTCACTAATCGATTAGCACCTGAGGTCAAAATAGTAAGCATATTGGCAATTTCAGAAGTACTCTCTTGAGTTCGAGCTGCTAGCGCACGAACTTCATCAGCAACGACAGCAAACCCCCGTCCTTGTTCGCCAGCTCGGGCAGCTTCAATTGCTGCATTTAATGCTAACAAGTTGGTCTGGTCCGCAATATCCCCAATTACTTTTAGTAAATTAGCTATGTTGAAGATATTACCGTTCATATTAGTTATATCCCCAGACATAGACTCCACTTCGTCTACTAATGAAGATACAGTCTGAACTGCTTTGGAAACAACCATCTTAGAGGCTTCGGCTTGTTCTTTCGCATTTTGCGTATGACTCGAAGCCTGAGAAGCATGACGAGCGACAGTCTCTGCCGTCACGCTCATTTCGTGAACAGCTGTAACAACTTGATTAGCCTCGTCAAAGTGCAATTGTAATACTTCACTGTTTTTTTCTGACTGGCTAGATAGCTCACTTACTCGGGCTGAGGTATCTAGTGTTGTTTGCGCAACTTCTTGCATCATACTTTGCAGATTACCAATAAAAGTATTGATACCCAATGATATTTGTCCCAGATCATCTTTGCTTTTTACTTCAAGGCGACGAGTAAGGTCACCCGTACCCATCGACAGGTCAAGAACAGTGTCTTTAAGCGCTAGGATAGGTTTGTACAATCGATTTAATATTATTAGTACGATAGCGATGGCGATAAGTATCACAATGAATGAGGTGATAATCGTCTGAACTAACTCAGCTTCTAAATCGGAGTACATCACCGAATCAGCAATACCAACATAGATAAACCAACGACTATTACCGGGCAATTTCACATCAGAGAAATAGGCATGTTTTTTTACGCCTTCCCATTGATAGTCTGCGACACCATTACCTTGTTCTGTCATCTTTTGTTCTAGCGCTGGGAGGTCAAAATAGATGCCAATGTCATCGCCAGGGTCTGTAGAAGCAAGTTGAGTAAACTTATCATCAAGCACAAGTAATACAGCACCAGGGAAATCAACTTGCGAGATAATATCGTTGAGAATATCAAGAGATATGTCACCAGCAACGACGCCTCGATTACCGATTGGGCTTGCTAAACTTATCATTAACCCGCCAGTAGTATCATCAGTATAAATATCCGTCAGGATGGTAGACTGTTTAGTAAGCGCATTTTTATACCAATCTCGCGTTCTTGGATCATAATCACTCACGTCAAATACGCCATTGTTTCCTCCGGAATCACCAAAAGCACGTCCATCGCTATAACCGACAGTAAAACTGGCATATCTAGCTGATTTAGTAACCATTTTAGCCACATTCACATAATCAGCATCCGAGTGTTCGCCTTCAAAGTAAATACGGCTGGATTCTAACGCATCAACCCAAGAATTTATCTTTAGTTCCACTTTATTTGAAGCATTATCTACGATGATCCGCGACATGCTTTCAATAGAAGCCATTTGTTGGGTCTTAAATTTATCATAAGACAACCAATTAAAGATTAATAAGGCGACTGATACTAAGATAGTCATGGTTAAGACAAGCCGTTGTTTGAAACCAAGGCTTTGTAGTGATAAAGGCATTCGCTGATCCCCTAGTTATAACAGATGTTATAGCTACTCGAATTACTGACAGAGAGGCTAATTTTCATTCAATGCTAACAGCCCAATGAATTACAAGTAACATCTTAAAGGCGAATCAACTTACCTTCTGAGACTTTCATTATATTTTTGACTATCTTTTAAACTATTTTAAAGAATATAGTTACTTAAAAACAGCCACAAACAGTATTTGTGGCATGCCAAGGTAACAAGTTTAATCCGGTGCATAACCCAAGTTAGGTCCTAACCAACGTTCGGCTTCTTCAAGCGTCATGTTTTTACGTTCGGCATAGTCTTTCACTTGGTCTTCTTGAATCGATGCAACTGCAAAGTAACGTGATTCAGGGTGAGAGAATATCCAACCTGAAACCGCCGCACCCGGCCACATAGCGTAAGATGATGTCAGTTTCATGCCAATACTTTCTGGGTCTAATAGATCCCAAATAGCGCCTTTCTCGGTATGTTCAGGACAAGCTGCATAACCTGGTGCCGGGCGAATACCTTGGTATTTTTCACGGATCAGATCATCATTATTCCACTCTTCTGTTGGCGTGAAGCCCCACTCTTCTTTACGCACTAATTCATGCATGCACTCTGCCATTGCTTCCGCTAAACGGTCACACACAGATTGCACGAGAATAGCATTATAATCATCTTCAATACCTTTGAAGTAATTTGCCATGTCATCTTCACCGATGCCACCGGTTACCGCAAATGCACCAATGTAATCGAATTTACCCGACTCTTTCGGCGCGACAAAATCCGCTAAACAATTATTATACTGCCCAGGTTTCTTCTTAGTTTGCTGACGTAAATGCTCAAGGCGTTTTAATACCTTGGTACGTGTTTCATCGGTATATACTTCAACAGTATCGCTATTCACTGTATTTGCAGGGAACAGACCAATAACGCCATTAACGCCCACTTCATTTGACTCTTGTAAACGGTCCAGCATCGCATTGGCATCGTTAAACAAACTTGTCGCTTGCTCTCCCACTACTTCATCGGTGAGGATGCGAGGGTATTTACCCGCCAATGTCCATGTCATGAAGAATGGTGTCCAATCGATATACTTACGCAGTTCTGCAATTGAATAGTTAATGTATTTTTGCACACCCAGAGTTTTAGGCACAGGCGGCGTATAGTTAACCCAATCAATCGGCGCTTTGTTCGCACGCGCAACATCTAATGTAACAGGCGCACTACGCGGACGTTTACGTGCATGCTGTTCACGCGCCACTTCATATTCTTTGGCCATACGCGCAACCAATTCAGGTTTTTTCGTTTCCGATAATAATGCTGAAACCACACCAACGGCACGTGATGCATTAGAGACATAAATCACTGGTTCATCGTAGTTTTGTTCAATCTTAACCGCGGTATGTGCTTTTGATGTTGTCGCGCCGCCAATCAAAATGGGCAGTTTAAATCCTTTACGTTTGCATTCTTTCGCAACGTGTACCATTTCATCTAATGATGGCGTGATAAGGCCTGACAAACCAATAATGTCGCAATTTTCTTCTACGGCTTTTTTCAAAATGTCATCGCAAGATACCATCACCCCCATATCAACGATTTCATAGTTATTACACTGCAGTACCACGCCGACGATATTTTTACCAATATCATGCACATCGCCTTTCACTGTCGCTAATAAGATCTTACCGTTTGAAGAACCTTTTTGTTTTGACTCTTCAATATACGGGTTTAAATAAGCCACAGCACGTTTCATGACTCGGGCTGATTTAACCACCTGCGGTAAGAACATTTTACCGGCACCGAACAAATCACCAACGGTATTCATGCCGTCCATCAGTGGCCCTTCAATCACCTCTAATGGCAATGTTGCTTTTTGACGAGCTTCTTCTGTATCTTCTTCAATAAATTCAGTAATGCCCTTAACTAACGCGTGTTCTAAACGTTTGTTAACTTCAAAACTACGCCATTCTTGGGTTTCAGCTTCAACTTCAACACCTGAATCACGGTATTTATCTGCAATATCTAATAGTGCTTCCGTACCTTCAGGTGTGCGGTTAAGAATGACGTCTTCAACGCGGTCTAATAATTCTTTTGGTAGGTCATCGTAAATCGCAAGCTGCCCGGCATTCACAATCCCCATATCCATGCCTTCTCGGATACAGTAATACAAAAACACCGCGTGGATTGCCTCACGTAATGGATTGTTACCACGGAACGAGAAAGAAACGTTAGACACACCACCCGAGATCATCGCATGGGGTAATTCACGTTTAATGTCTTTTACTGCTTCGATGAAATCCACCGCATAGTTATTATGCTCATCGATACCAGTTGCAACGGCAAAGATATTTGGATCGAAGATAATGTCTTCTGGTGGGTAATTTAATTCATGTACTAGGATATCGTAAGAACGCTTACAGATCTGAAACTTACGCTCTTGGGTATCCGCTTGACCATCTTCATCAAACGCCATTACGATCATTGCAGCACCATAACGACGAATTAAAGTCGCTTGGCGGCGGAAGTTTTCTTCGCCTTCTTTTAATGAAATAGAGTTAACAATGGCTTTACCCTGAACGCACTTAAGGCCAGCTTCAAGAATTTCCCATTTCGATGAGTCGACCATGATCGGCACTTTCGATATTTCAGGCTCGGCGGCAACAAGGTTTAAGAAACGCTGCATACAATGCAGTGAATCCAGCATACCTTCATCCATGTTGATATCAATAATCTGCGCGCCTGATTCTACTTGCTGCTGCGCAACATGCAGGGCTTCGTCGTAATTTTCTTCTTTAATAAGACGCTTGAAACGTGCTGAACCGGTCACGTTAGTTCGTTCACCGACGTTAATAAACAGACTATCTTTATTAATCGTTAACGGCTCTAAACCACTTAAGCGACACGCAATTTCAATCTCTGGTAATGCGCGAGGAGCTACGCCTTCAACGGCATCAGCCATCGCTTTAATGTGTTCAGGCGTGGTACCGCAACAACCGCCGACCATATTTAAGAAACCAGATTCAGCCCACTCCTTAATATGGACAGCCATGTCTTCTGCGCTTAAATCGTATTCACCAAAAGCATTAGGTAAACCAGCATTGGGATGCGCTGTCACATAACTCTCTGAGATACGCGAAAGCTCGGCAACATATTGACGTAATTCATCAGGTCCTAACGCACAGTTAAGACCAAAGGTAATAGGTTCAGCGTGACGTAGTGAGTTATAGAATGCTTCTGTTGTTTGACCTGTTAATGTACGACCGGATGCATCAGTGATCGTACCCGAGATCATGATAGGTAACTCTATACCTAATTCTTCGTATACGGTTTTAACCGCAAATACAGCGGCTTTCGCATTCAAAGTATCAAACACCGTCTCAATCAGAATAATGTCTGAACCGCCTTCGATTAACGCTTTGGTTGATTCGATATACGCTTCAACCATGAGATCGAAAGAGGTATTACGGAATGCAGGATCATTTACATCAGGAGAAATAGAACAAGTACGGTTTGTTGGGCCTAATACACCTGCAACAAAACGGGGACGATCTGGATTTTCTGCGGTTTTTTCATCAGCAACTCGACGAGCAATACGCGCCGCTTCACGATTGATCTCTGCTGACAATGATTCCATATCATAATCAGCCATCGCAATCGTGGTGGCATTGAAAGTGTTGGTTTCGAGGATGTCCGCACCAGCATCAAGGTATTCTTGGTGAATATCGGCAATCAGCTGTGGTTTACTTAATACCAGTAAATCATTGTTACCTTTGACGTCGCAATGCCAATCAGCAAAGCGTTCACCACGGTAATCAGCTTCTTCTAATTTATAGTCTTGGATCATCGTCCCCATGCCACCATCGATAAGCATGATACGTTTTTTTAATTGCTGTTCTAGTTGCTGTTGATTTTTTATAGTAGCCACAAGATCCCTCGTTTAATTTACTGCAGACTCAGTCCTGAGTCATATTATTTGATACTAATCTATTTGTTCGACTTTCTATTCGACTAGCTGCTCGAACGGCATTTATAGATCGTTTAAGTCATATGGCGTTTGTTGATAAACATAATAGTTTAACCAATTGCTATAAAGCAGATTACCATGACTGCGCCAAGTAACAAGAGGGGCATTTTCAGCATTATCCTCTTTATAATAATTCGCTGGTACTTCGGCTTCAACGCCATCAGCAACATCACGCATATATTCCTGATGTAAGGTATCAGCACTGTACTCTGGGTGACCGGTGACAAATACCTGACGGAAATCAGCTGAAGCAGCTAAATACACGCCAGTTTCAGCATTGGCAGCTAAAATATTAAGATCGGTACCAGCAAACATATCTTTTGAAAAATTAGCATAACGCGACATCGGAACAGGGAATTCATCATCAAAGCCGCGGACTAATGGATTATGACGGTGGAAGGTTTGTTGTGGATACACACCCGAAAATTTCTGTTCGTGTACTTTTTTATCAATACCATGCAGTACTTTTAATGCTGCTTGTGCTGCCCAACATAAAAACAGTGTTGATACTACGTGCGTTTTAGACCAATGAATGATCTCTTCTATTTGTGGCCAATACGCCACATCTTCATGGCCGACTAAGCCTAACGGAGCACCAGTAATAATTAAACCATCGTAATTGTTATGGCGAATACGTTCGAAGTCGTGATAAAACTCATCAATGTGTTCTTGTGGGGTATTCTTAGAGGCACGGTAATCAATACGTAATAGCTCTACATTTACTTGCAGTGGCGTATTCGATAACAACCGTAAAATTTGGTTTTCAGTCTCAATCTTCTTCGGCATAAGGTTAAGAACAACAACCTGCAGCGGTCTAATTTCTTGCTTGGTTGCACGCGACTCTAGCATCACAAAAATATTCTCGTTACCTAATATTTCTGCCGCTGGTAGTCCGTCTTTAATTCTAATTGGCATTATTCCCATCCTTAAGTAATACATTAGCCATCCAGAAGTCTACCTTAATTATCTAACCTTTGTAAGTCTTGTCGCTGATTAAAATAGTCCATTACCTTGCTTTACACTTTGAAACGCACAAAATGCTGACCGCTCGCTCAGTTTCTGCTGCCTATCGCTTGTTATTCAGTTGACCATAATCATGTTTATATATAGGATCGCCTCCTTGCAAGGAACGCGGCCTATTTCTCATGGATTCATCACTTACCTATTTTCAAGCTAAAGGTCTGCAAAAATGCTCACTTATATCTATTTAATTGCCATCACTGCCGAAGCTATGTCCGGCGCATTAATGGCGGGTCGTCGTAATATGGACATCTTTGGTGTGGCCGTGATTGCCTTTGTCACTGCGCTTGGTGGCGGTACGGTACGTGATGTATTATTAGGTAACTTCCCAATTTCTTGGACCCAACATCCTCACTATGTGTATATCACTATATGTGCGGGTTTGTTTACCATTCTGATTGCCAAACACATGAACCATTTACGCCGCTTATTCTTAGTACTCGATGCGCTTGGTCTGATTGCATTTACTATTATTGGCTGTAATGTGGCGATGAAACTCGGTTATCACCCAACCGTGATAATTATGGCGGGCATGATAACGGGTATTTGTGGCGGGGTCTTACGTGACTTACTCTGCAACCGCACTCCGGTGGTGTTCAGCAAAGAAATATACGCGGGTATATCATTGTTAGTAGCTCTACTTTATCTCGGTTTAGAGCACTTTGGTGTTGACCACAATATCACCCTTATCGTGGCTTTCAGTGTTGGTGTTACTTTGCGTTTATGTGCTATTTATTGGAAATGGTCATTACCAACCTTTAGTTACACATCAGAAGAATGGGACTAAATGGCTCTTAATTGTACTAAATGTACTAGCGCTGACTAAAAAACGCTAACCAGGCTTGGAGTATGATCTCAAAATCTTCCAAGCCACAAACTGCCACCGTTTCCGCATCATAAAAATTCATATCGTCATCTAGCTCTTCGCCCGAGTCAATTAACTCCGAATTCATACAAGCACAAACATCTTCTTGCGTCATCGTTAACGTCATCTCATCTCCGACTAAACGATACTCTTGTTTTTTACGTGCTTTTAATAAATCTATTTCAGCTTGAATCAACGCAATAGTGGCTTTATCCGTGCCTAAAGTGCCCTGGATCCAACTACCCAGTGCCGTCTGTTCCATTGAAATTATTACGCGGTAAGTATCTGTTAGGGTATCTTTTCGAAATTCAAAATCCACGGTTATGCCTGCTTATTCGTTAAGGGGTTCATAGCTTAATAATAGGGTAATAGCTTGATAGGTTTGCAAGGGAGGGATTGTAGCAAAAAATAGCAGAAACAAAAACGGCTCCCTATCAAGGGAGCCGTTTCATACACTTATTTTGTTCTATTCGAGTTAGCTAATTAACGATACAGTCGTCACTGTATCATCTATTAATTAAACCGCTTCTTGAACAATTACTTCGTTCGCTTTCTCGATATAAGAAGCAATTTTATCGAAGTTTAAGTAACGGTAAGTATCTGCAGCCGTTGCATCAAGTTCAGACGCTAGTTCCATGTACTCAGCCACAGTTGGGATACGACCTTTAATTGCTGCTACAGCAGCAACTTCAGCTGAACTCAAATAAACATTAGCACCAGTACCTAAACGGTTCGGGAAGTTACGTGTTGAAGTCGAAACAACCGTGGTGTTATCACCTACGCGAGCTTGGTTACCCATACACAGTGAACAACCAGGCATTTCAGTACGAGCGCCCGCTTTACCGAAGATTGAGTAGTAACCTTCGTCACTTAATTGTGCGGCATCCATACGCGTTGGTGGTGTTACCCACATGCGTGTTGGTAGTGAACCGTTGAATTTCTCCAATAGTTTACCTGCAGCGCGGAAGTGACCGATGTTAGTCATACATGAACCAACGAATACTTCGTCGATTTCAACGCCTGCAACATCAGATAATAATTTCACATCATCAGGGTCATTTGGACAAGCTAAGATAGGTTCTTTCACGTCAGCTAAGTCAATCTCGATGATCTCGGCATATTCAGCGTCAGCATCAGCTTCAAGCAATTGTGGATCTGCAATCCATGCTTTCATTTCAGCAACACGACGAGCAATCGTTTTCGGATCGCCATAACCTTCAGCAATCATCCAGTTTAACATCACGATGTTAGACTCTAGATATTCAATGATCGGTGCTTCGCTAAGTTTGATTGAACAACCTGCAGCAGAACGCTCTGCAGATGCATCTGATAATTCGAATGCTTGCTCAACTTTCAGCTCTGGTAAACCTTCAATTTCTAGTACACGACCAGAGAATGCATTGATTTTACCTTCTTTAGCAACAGTCAGTAGACCTTTCTGGATAGCGTAATAAGGGATAGCATTAACAAGATCACGTAATGTGATACCCGGTTGTAGTTCACCTTTAAAACGTACCAAGATAGATTCAGGCATATCAAGTGGCATAACACCTGTAGCCGCGGCGAATGCAACCAGACCTGAGCCCGCAGGGAATGAAATACCTAATGGGAAACGCGTATGTGAATCACCACCAGTACCGACAGTATCTGGTAATAACATACGGTTTAACCATGAGTGAATAACACCATCACCCGGACGTAAAGAAACACCCGCACGGTTACGAATAAAGTCTGGTAACGTATGGTGAGTTTGTACATCAACTGGTTTTGGATAAGCAGCAGTATGGCAGAAAGACTGCATTACTAGGTCTGCAGAGAAACCAAGACAAGCTAAATCTTTCAGTTCATCACGTGTCATTGGACCCGTAGTATCTTGAGAGCCAACTGTGGTCATTTTCGGTTCACAGTACTGGTCAGGACGAACGCCCGTCACACCACATGCTTTACCAACCATTTTCTGCGCTAAAGAATAACCTTTAGTCGATGCTGCAACATCTTTCGGTAGACGGAATACCGTCGAATCTTCCAGACCTAATGCAGCACGCGCACGTGTTGTTAAACCACGACCAATGATCAGTGGAATACGACCACCAGCACGAACTTCATCAAGAATTACATCAGTTTTGATTTTGAATTCTGTAATTGCAGCGCCAGTATCGTTAGCTTTAACCACGCCTTGATAAGGATAAATATCAATCACGTCGCCAGTGCTTAAATCACTTACATCAAACTCTAACGGTAATGCACCTGAATCTTCCATCGTGTTGAAGAAGATTGGCGCGATTTTAGAACCGATACAAACACCACCGCCACGTTTATTAGGCACGAATGGGATATCATCACCCATGCACCATAACACTGAGTTAGTTGCTGATTTACGTGAAGAACCGGTACCAACAACATCACCAACGTAAGCCACTGGGTGACCTTTTTCTTTTAATTCTTCAATTGCTTGTAGTGGTGTAGCAGAAACACCTTCACGCTCATTTTTAAGCATAGCAAGTGCATGTAGCGGGATATCTGGACGAGACCATGCATCTGGTGCAGGTGATAGATCATCGGTATTTGTTTCGCCAGGTACTTTAAATACCGTCACTGTAATTTTTTCAGCAACTTCAGGTTTACTTAGGAACCATTCCGCATCAGCCCAAGATTGCATTACTTGTTGTGCGAATTTATTACCTGCTTTTGCTTTTTCTTCAACAGTATAGAAAGCATCAAACATTAATAGTGTGTGTGATAAGCCTGTTGCAGCAATAGGAGCAAGCGTATCAACATCAAGTAATTCAACTAATGTTTCGATGTTATAACCACCTTGCATAGTGCCAAGTAGTTCAGTTGCACGTTCTGCAGATAAGATAGGTGATGTTGCTTCACCTTTAACAATCGCCGTTAAAAAGCCAGCTTTTACATAAGCAGCTTCATCCACACCTGGTGGTACGCGATTCGTTAAAAGATCTAAAATGAATTCTTCTTCGCCAGCGATTGGTGCTTTAACCAATTCAACTAGACCTGCAACTTGTTCAGCATCAAGAGGTTTAGGTACAACCCCATCAGCGGCACGTTCTTCGACATGTTTACGATAAGCTTTTAGCACAACACATTCCTCTTATTTTATGCCACCCATGGTGGACATCCTTGTTATATTTAACCCTAACTTAGTAATTTTTTATGTGAGTTCAACGGTTATTTATGTGAACTCAGCAATAATAAAGTTAAAGCCTCTTGCAGAGTGTTCACAAATATAACATTTTTAACCTAAAATTAAAATTAAAGCAGCATGTGCATCAGGACTTTTACATAAATACTCAACATTCATCAAACTTATGATGGGAAAGTCATAACTAATCTACGTGAATAGTTATGACTCATATCTAGAAATTATTACCTATAAACAGATAACCAGAGGCATGGCCACCTTCGGCATAACCATACGACAACATCACCGGACCAATACCAGTATCTAGCGCGACAAACACACTGCCCGCAGAAATGGTCGAATCAAAACTGATGTCATCAGTGTCGTTCCACACATTACCTTGCTCGATTGAAGCGCCTAAATAAAGGGGTAATGAGAAAGCGCCAAAATTGTTATCCAATAAACGATGGCGATAAATTAATGCCACCAATCCTTTATGATTACCTGTAAGTTCGTTAATACCATAACCCGACAAATTCTGGAAACCACCAATACCAACTTCAAACGTCGGTGAAATAGGCGGTCCATCATAACTGGCAACCGATGCTTTAAGCTCAAAGGTAGAGCGATCGAAAGAGACCGCATTACGCCAGTCTAAGCTGAAGAAGATATTATTTTCGTTACTATTTAAATAATCACCAGTATCAATGTAAACATCTGCATCTAACTTAAACCCTTTTGTTGGGAACGAAATATTATCAAACGAATCCAAACGGGTTTTTACATACCAGCCTTGGCTATCAAAATCGCTATCAATAGTGGTTCCAATGATTTCCGCAGTACCGGACTGATAATAGCTACCAACCGCAATCTGCATCCACTCAAACGGGATAACACCTAATTCAGCATATACGCCAACTTGCTCTGTTTTAACTGGAAAATATTCAAAAGTAGAAGTAATCGGCGTAAGCCCCGGATCATTCGCAGAGCCTAAATAGAGCTTACTTTCATAGTTTTCTAAACGTATGCCGGTTTTAAAGAAAAAGTATTGGTTATAATCAATTGGAGAGTAAAATTCAGTACTGATATTTGAGTCCGAACCATACACTAATTCAGTACGCCATTCCCCACCCAGTCGATTCAAATCACTCAAAATATATTGTAAACCGATTTGCTGGCTATCATCACTGGTTGTTGATTGTTGAATGTTGAATTTAAAATCCACATAGCCCGGCCCCCAACTTTTCTCTACCACATTAACCTGTAAATCATGTACGCCATTTTTATCGGTGATGCTGTAATCTATTTTTTGAAACAGGTTTAATGCATAGAGTTCATCAATTTTCTGCTCTAATTCTGCGACCGAGACCTTATCCCCTTTTTTTATATTTAACTTGTTTTCGATCACTCTTGGGCTCAGGCGGGTATCGGTATTAATATTAATGCTATTGATGTCAATCATATCAATTTGAGCTAGTTGCTGCTTTTTAATCGCTTTTTGCTGTTGGTATACAGCATAATCGGCATCTGATAGTGATAATGCTGTTAACTTGGCACTGGCATAACCCGCCGCTTTTTCACCTCGATCTACCGCGTCAGGCATTAAATCAAAATCAGCCGTACCAATGCCATCAATATCAGGACTCAAGAGAATATCGCGCTCAGTTAATTTAAGGATCTGTTCGTTAGCACTGGTACGTGTCATTGAGCTTGATAGCTGATCAAAGATAAGAAAGGCACTGGTGATCTCTTCTTGGCTATAAAGTTGTGAGCCAATATCAACCGCAATAATGATGTCTGCGCCCATATCTTTTAATACACCAATAGGTAAATTATTCACCATACCACCGTCAACAAGGTGCTGCCCATCAATCAATACTGGCGTCAAAGCACCAGGAATAGACATGCTAGCCTGCATCACTTTAGATAAATCGCCACGCTCTAATACCACTTCACGCATGGTTTCGACATTAGTGGCAATGGCGCGATAAGGGATCGGCAGTAAATCAAAATGATTCACATAAGGTAGGCTATTGGTAGATAATCGTAATAATTTTGCCATGCCTTGGCCTTGAACAAAGCCAGACGGAAATTCAATACTGGTACCATCGAAACCGATGTCAGTCTGAATTTGAAATATATCCTGACGCTGCTTCTCACGTATCGACAGCTTCTCGCGCGGCACATCATCGTTATAACCTTGGCTCCAGTCATATTCGGCTAATATCAGCTCTATTTCTGCCGTTGAACGGCCCATGGCATACATACCACCAATAAATGACCCCATACTGGTACCAGAAACATAATCAACAGGGATATTGTGTTTTTCTAAATACTTAATCACCCCTAAATGCGCAGCACCTTTCGCACCACCGCCACTTAAGGCAAGGCCAATTTGGGGACGTGTTTTTTCACTCACAGAAACAGTAGTTGGAGTTGAGGTAGAAATACCATCTGCGGCTGTAGCAGTGCTTAAATGAAGACTAATGAAAGCGAGAAGTAACCCATTCATCATTGTAAATGAAGAACCAAAAATCCGTTTAACCTGAAACATAGTTTAATGACGCTCCTAAAAATTAATCCATCCCATCCACTGGGAACAACACGTTATATTCAATAAAATGTATCTATATACCCAACTATATTAGCAACTTCTGTTTTAAAATGCCTAATACCAATGACATAAAATAACCGAACAAGCATTTTGTTGGCTAGAACAGAAATAACAGACATAAAAAAAGCGAACAAGCATTTTGTTGGCTAGAACAGAAATAACAGACATAAAAAAAGCGACCCTAAGGTCGCTTTTCGTTATGACAATAAAAAGTTAACGATTAACTCGCTAAATTATTTTCTTTTTACCGCTTTTGCATTAGGAAGATCTGTAATAGAACCTTCATAAATTTCTGCAGCCATACCAACTGATTCGTGTAACGTTGGGTGCGCATGAATTGTTAATGCGATATCTTCTGCATCACAACCCATTTCAATTGCTAGACAAACTTCACCTAGTAATTCACCAGCGTTAGTACCAACCATAGCACCACCGATGATACGGTTAGTGTCTTTGTTGAATAATAACTTAGTCATACCGTTAGATGCGTCAGAAGCAATCGCACGACCTGATGCAGCCCAAGGGAATACAGCAGCTTCGTAGTTTACGCCTTGCTCTTTCGCTTCTTTCTCAGTTAGACCTGCCCACGCCATTTCTGGTTCAGTGTAAGCAATTGATGGAATAACTTTAGGATCGAAGAAGTGTTTCTTGCCAGCAATGTTTTCTGCAGCAACGTGACCTTCATGCACACCTTTATGCGCCAACATAGGTTGACCAACGATATCGCCGATTGCAAAGATGTGTGGAACGTTCGTGCTCATGGTTTTATTTGTTTCAATAAAGCCACGTTCAGTTACATTAATACCCGCTTTCTCAGCATTTAAGCCAAGACCGTTTGGTACACGACCAACAGCAACAAGCACAGCGTCATAACGTACTGGTTCAGCAGGCGCTTTTTTGCCTTCAAATGTAACGTATAAGCCGTCTTCTTTCGCGTCAACAGCCGTTACTTTTGTGCTTAGCATTACGTTAAATTTGTTTTTAACTGCTTTAGCATAAATTTTAACGATGTCTTTATCCGCTGCAGGCACTAATTGATCTGCAAACTCAACAACGTCAATATCAGAACCTAGTGCAGAGTACACAGTACCCATTTCTAGACCGATAATACCACCACCAAGAACAAGTAATTTACCAGGAACTTCTTTAAGTTCTAGTGCATCAGTTGAATCCCAAACGCGTGGATCTTCATGCGGGATGAATGGTAGTTTAACTGGGCGAGAACCCGCTGCAATGATTGCATTATCAAAGGTAACAGTTGTAACGTTACCGTCACGGTCTGTTGCTTCGATAGTGTTAGCGCCAGTAAATTGTGCTAAACCTTCAACCACTTTAACTTTACGCATCTTAGCCATACCGCCAAGACCACCTGTTAATTGACCAACAACTTTTTCTTTCCATGAACGGATTTTAGTGATGTCAGTTTGTGGTGCGCCGAACACGATACCGTGATCTGCTAATGATTTTGCTTCTTCGATTACTTTAGCTACGTGTAGTAAAGCTTTTGAAGGGATACAACCAACGTTAAGACAAACACCACCTAGGGTGTTGTAACGTTCGATGATTACAGTTTCTAAACCTAAATCTGCAGCACGGAATGCAGCAGAGTAGCCCGCAGGACCAGCGCCAAGTACTACTACTTGAGCTTTAACTTCATTACTCATTATGACCTCGTTGTCATTTAATTATCTGGAATGGCGGTTACCTCACTCAGAGGCACAATTTAAAGCTTCTGAGTAATGATGTTCGAATCCAGATAATTTTACATATATGTTAAATAAATGAGAAGTAAAAAGAGTTAAAACATTGCAAAAATGCGATAACTCTTCTGATTAAATACCGAAACTTCTCTTTAATTAAATACTAAAACTATTACTCGATTAAAATTAAGCGTTTGCTTAACTAAAATTAAAGTACTAGTTGACGAAGATCTGAAAGATATCCGTTTAATGCTGTAACAAAACGAGCACCGTCAGCACCATCGATCACACGGTGATCATATGAAAGTGCCATTGGTAACATAAGACGAGGAGCAAAGTCTTTGCCATCCCACTTAGGTTTAATTTCAGAACGTGATACACCTAAAATTGCAACTTCAGGTGCATTAACGATAGGTGTAAATTGAGTACCACCGATACCGCCAAGGCTAGAAATTGTGAAACAACCGCCTTGCATGTCAGAAGAAGTCAGTTTACCAGAACGTGCTTTCTTAGAGATAACAGCAAGATCTTGGCAAAGCTCGTAAATACCTTTCTGGTCAACGTTACGGATAACCGGAACAACTAGACCGTTTGGTGTATCAACAGCAACACCAACGTTGATGTATTTCTTCTGAATGATGCTTTCGCCATCTTCGCCGATTGAAGTATTGAACTTCGGATAATCAGCTAACGCTTTAGCTACTGCTTTAACGATGAAGATAAGAGGAGAAATCTTGAAGCCTTTATCTTGCTTAACAAGTTTGTTGTTCTCAACTTTACGGAACGCTTCTAGTTCAGTGATGTCTGCTTCGTCGAACTGTGTAACGTGTGGGATTTTAACCCAGTTACGGTGCAGATTCGGACCAGAAATTTTCTGGATGCGAGTCATCTTAACTACTTCGATTTCACCAAATTTAGCGAAATCAACTTTCGGCCATGCTAGAACGTCCATACCAGAACCATTGCCGCCAGTAGCGCCAGACTCTAAACGTTTAACTGCATTTTTAACGTAAGTTTGTACGTCTTCTTTTGCAATACGACCTTTGCGACCTGTTGCGCCAACTTTATCTAAGTTAACACCGAATTCGCGTGCTAGACGACGAACTACTGGTGAAGCATGGTGGTAAGCGTCATTTTCAACGAAACCAGTTACTTCAGGTGCTTTTGCAGCTGGAGCAGCTTTCGGTGCTTCTGCGTTAGCTACAACAGGTGCAGCAGGTGCAGTCGCTTCAGTTACAACAGGAGCAGCAACAGGTGCCGCGCCAGCAACTTCAAACGTCATGATGAAAGAACCAGTTGTTACTTTATCGCCAACAGCTGCTTTAATTTCTTTCACAACACCAGCGAATGGTGCAGGAACTTCCATTGAAGCTTTATCGCCTTCAACAGCCATTAACGTGTCTTCTTCAGCAACAGTATCGCCAACTTTAACTGAAATCTCAGTTACTTCCACTTCATCGTCGCCGATGTCAGGAATGTTAACTTCTAATACTTGCGCAGCAGCGGCAGCAACTGGAGCAGCTTCAACAGCAGGAGCGTCAGCTACAACTTCAGCAACTGGTGCAGCAGCACCAGCTTCAGCAGCGAAGATAAAGATTAATGAACCAGTTTTAACACTGTCACCAACATTTACACGGATTTCTTGTACTACACCAGCTTGTGGTGCAGGAACTTCCATAGACGCTTTGTCACCCTCAACAGCAAGCAAAGTATCTTCTTCTGCAACTGTATCGCCGATTTGAACGGAAATCTCAGTTACTTCTACTTCATCATCACCAATGTCTGGAACGAAAATTTCAATACTCATTTTTTATACCTTATGCGTATAGAGGGTTTAATTTATCAGCGTCGATGTTATATTTTGCAATTGCATCAACAACAACTTGATTTTCTAGATCGCCTTTCTTAACTAATTCAGATAATGCAGCAACAACTACGTATTGCGCGTTAACTTCGAAGTGACGACGTAAGTTTGCACGGCTGTCTGAA
Source organism: Moritella sp. F3 (assembly GCF_015082335.1). Classification (NCBI taxonomy): domain Bacteria; kingdom Pseudomonadati; phylum Pseudomonadota; class Gammaproteobacteria; order Alteromonadales; family Moritellaceae; genus Moritella; species Moritella sp. F3. Next base: position 63,229 of record NZ_BLRL01000009.1, read on the forward strand.
CGACCAAAACCGTCTGTACCAAGAACTTTGTATGAAGTCGGCACGTATGCACGCGCTTGTTCTGCATAGTTTTTGATATAATCTGTCGCGGCAATAGCGGGTGCATCACTCATTAGTGTAGTGATATACGGTACTTTTTGCTCTGCTTCAGGGTGTAGCATGTTGTAACGTTCAACGTCTTGACCTTCACGTGCAATTTCATTGAATGAAGTTACAGAGAATACGTCAGAACCAATACCATAGTCTTCACTTAAGATACGAGCCGCTTCGCGCACTTGCATCATGATAGTACCTGAACTTAGTAATTGAACTTTAGCAGTTTCGCCAGTATAAGTTTCTAACTTATACATACCCTTACGGATACCATCTTCAACGCCTTCTGGCATTGCGTGATGAGCGTAGTTTTCGTTCATCAATGTGATGTAATAGAAAACGTTTTCTTGCTCGCCGTACATACGACGTAAACCATCTTGTAATACAACAGCAACTTCATACGCGAATGTTGGGTCATAAGACACACAGTTCGGGATAAGGCCTGCTTGTACTAAGCTGTGACCATCTTCATGTTGAAGACCTTCACCGTTTAGTGTTGTACGACCTGCTGTAGCACCTAATAGGAAACCACGAGCCATTTGATCGCCAGCCATCCATGCAGAGTCACCAATACGTTGGAAACCAAACATTGAATAGTAGATATACAGTGGGATCATCGGTACGTCATTCGTACTGTATGATGTAGCCGCTGCAACCCATGAAGACATAGCACCTAACTCATTAATACCTTCTTGAAGTACTTGGCCGCTAGTTTCTTCTTTATAGTAAGAAACAATTTCGCGATCTTGAGGTGTGTATGCTTGACCCTTAGGGTTGTAAATACCAACTTGACGGAATAAACCTTCCATACCAAATGTACGCGCTTCATCGGCGATAATTGGTACGATGTTTTTGCCAATGCCTTTATGCTTAAGCAGCACATTTAGAGCACGAACATAAGCCATCGTTGTAGAGATTTCACGCTTTTGCTCACCAAGTAGCACGCCGAAATCTTCAACTGTTGGGATGTCTAATTTTCCAGAGAAGTTTTCTTGACGCTGTGGTAAGTAACCGTTTAATTCTTTACGACGCGCATGCATGTATTCGTGTTCAGGCGTACCTTCTTCGATTTTAACATACGGCAGTTCTAACAATTGATCATCTGATACAGGTACATCGAAACGATCACGGAACTGCTTAAGCGTATCCGATTTCATTTTTTTCACGCCGTGCGCGATGTTTTTACCTTCAGCTGCTTCACCCATGCCGTAACCTTTAACAGTTTTAGCTAGGATTACAGTAGGCTTACCAACAGTTGCTTTTGCTTTTGCATATGCAGCGTAAAGCTTGCTTGATGAGTGACCGCCACGCTTAAGTGCGTAGATTTCATCATCAGTCATGTCTTTAACTAATTCAGCAGTTTCAGGGTAACGGTTAAAGAAGTGCTCGCGTACGTAAGCGCCGCCTTTAGCTTTCAACGTTTGGTAATCACCATCAACAGTTTCATTCATTAACTGTAGTAGTTTACCAGACGTGTCTTTAGCAAGAAGTTCATCCCACTCTTCGCCCCAAACAACTTTAATCACATTCCAACCAGCGCCTTTAAATAAGCTTTCTAGTTCTTGGATGATTTTACCGTTACCCATTACTGGGCCATCTAGGCGTTGTAAGTTACAGTTAACAACAAATACTAAGTTGTCTAAACCTTCACGTGCAGCAAATGATAATGCGCCGCGTGATTCTGGTTCATCCATTTCGCCATCACCTAGGAAAGCGTATACAGTTTGATCTTCAGTCTGCTTTAGACCACGGCCATCTAGGTATTTCAAGAAACGCGCTTGATAGATAGCTGAGAATGGACCAAGACCCATAGATACTGTAGGGAACTGCCAATATTCAGGCATCAACTTAGGATGTGGGTATGACGGGATACCTTTACCATCAACTTCTTGACGGAAGTTGTTTAGTTGATCTTCAGTTAAACGACCTTCAACAAATGAACGAGCGTAAATACCAGGAGAAATATGACCTTGGTAATAAACTAAATCGCCACCGTCTTTTTCCGTTGGAGCACGGAAGAAGTGGTTGAAACATACATCGTAAAGTGCAGCAGAAGACTGGAAAGAAGCCATGTGGCCACCTAACTCTAAGTCTTTCTTAGATGCACGTAGTACGATCATTAAAGCATTCCAGCGGATAATCGAACGAATACGACGCTCTAATTTCTCGTCACCTGGGTATACAGGTTGGTCTTCAGTACGGATAGTATTGATGTAATCCGTAGTGATGCCGCCTTTACCTAGTGCAACGCCGTCTTGATGTGCTTTTGCAATTACTTTTTCTAGTAAATACTGTGCACGTTCAAGACCTTCTTCACGAATTACTGATTCGATTGATTCTAGCCATTCGGTAGTTTCGATTGGGTCTACATCATGCTTTAAGATGTCGGACATATGAGATTCCTTACTAATTAGATCTCTACAATATTAAAGAAATATTCTTAAGCATCTTGATGTTTAAGAATATTCATTAGTAACACTATTTAGCTTGTTTTATACGGCGTGACGCACGGTTAATGCGGCTATCTTCACGCCCAATATCTAGCAATGCTTGCTCGATATAAGCCAGATGGGCATGACATGCTTCTCTGGCTGTTTCTGGTTGTCGGTTAAGAATTGCAGTGAGCATATCACCGCGATGTTGGCTAATTTGTTCAACCACACCTTGACGCTTTTCCAACAACCTAAAATTTTGACAAATATTATCTTCTAACAATGGATTTAAACCACGCAGAAGATGCAACAACACAATATTATGTGATGCCGCAGTAACCGCAATATTAAACGCACTCACCGCTTGTGCTTGTAACTGCGGGTCTTGCGCTAACTCCGATGCAGTAACTGCATCAAGCGCAACGCGTAATTGCTGAAAATCGGTTTCAGTACCACGTAACGCGGCGTAATAAGCTGAAATACCTTCTAAGGCATGACGAAATTCAAGCAGATCTAATTGCGCTTCAGGGTGTGTCGTCAATAATTGAAACAGCGGTTCCATCAGTGTTTGGTCCATGACCTTCTTCACCCATGTACCACGCCCTTGACGACGTTCCAATAAACCTTTGCTTTCCAAACGTAGAATTGCATCACGTACAGTTGGGCGAGAAACCTCTAACTGCAGGGCTAAATCACGCTCTGAAGGTAAGCGCTGGCCGGATTCTAAACTACCTTCCAAAATCATCTGCTCTAGTTGTTCTGCAATTGCATCTGACAACTTCGGCGGCTGAATTTTTCGATAGACCATGTGAACCTCAAAATGACCAGTGGTAAATTGGTAAGACCAATTTAATATTAAGTCATGACAATTTACCAAAACCACGTTCGATTGTCATTAAAAATAGACATTTTTGTTCGTATTAATGCTGTTTAAATCAAAATAGTCAGTATTAATCCATCTAAATAAATAGATAAACCAAGCAGATTAATAGGGTAATTGCTCTTTAAGCCAGTTTAAATGACTGAACGCTAAGCGTTAAACTGCAACAAACTACCCCCAAAGTGATAACCTTGTCATATTGGTCTTACCACTTAAGAGGATGTTTGAGCACAATAAAGCATAGACCATTACAGTCTATGCTTTATCAAAAATCAGATGATTTCACTACACTAGATGATGCTTAACGAATCACTCGGTCGTGGTTAGATAATAATTCGATACGGATTGCACTCGTATTAATCTGTATTAAATAATAGTACCGTTAATGGTAAGGAGGGAAATGATTGTCACAAAGAAGGTAATATTGCGTTTCGCTAGCTGCACTAAATAGCAGGTATAGTCATAACATTGATCTGTTTCTACATTGGCTTTACTCGCGAGGTATACAACCTTGCCTAATAAATCAAACTCCGGTGTAGATAGATCACGCCAACTACGTAGACTCTGTGGTAAGGCAGCCTGCTCTTCCGCCACCAACGCAAAACCAAGCATTGTTAAACGTGCCGGTAACCAATCCACAATTCGCATAATCCGATGAATACCAGTACGCTTTAATCGCTTGCGATGATGTTGAACAATATACTTATGGTAACTACGCACAACGACATATAGGGTTAAACCAATAGGCCCTGCAACCACAAAGTAAAAAATCACCGCAAAATAAAAACGGTAATTAAGCCAAACTAGCTGCTGAGCAACGGCTTGGGTCAGTAGCGTCGCACAAAAACGTTCACTATTTACATCTAAACAATTTGCATACATACCTTTAGCTTCTAAGTCATTACGACTTAATGCCTTAAGGTATTGGCGATAATCACGGCGATAGTCACTACCACCAAAGCTCATCAATAATAATAGCAACCAAGTGATGATGGTAAAAATGCCATAATAAAGGCCTGCCAGCGCATCCAATAAGCTGTACATCAAGATGGCTGGTAATGCGATGATCACTAACGTACCAAGCAGACCACCATTGATAAACGAAGGAAGTAACGGGAACAGATAACGCTGCAGCACATTATCGAGCTGCAGTTTAGCGCTCAAATGCACAACTCGCTCAATCAGCAGTGCCAGCAGCAGAGATATTAATGCCATATTAATTGTCCTTCGAATTTAAACATGCGAAATAATGTTGCCAGTCAAAATACGGACCGGGATCATCTTTACGGTTCGGGGCGATATCACTGTGACCAGTAATACGTGCTTGAGTGATTAATGGATAACGGGTTTGTATGTCTCGGGTCACGTTTGTCAGGCATTGATACTGTGCCGCCGTATATGGATGATTAACATCCCCCTCAAGCTCGATACCAATCGAAAAATCGTTACAACGGGATTGCCCTGCAAATTCAGAGAGTCCGGCATGCCAAGCGCGTTTAGCTAAGGGAACAAATTGGATCAAACGGCCATCTCGACGGATGTATAAGTGCGCAGATACCCTTACCGAGATTAATTTTTGAAAATAAGGGTGTAGACTACAATCTAACTTGCCTAGAAAAAAGTCTTCGACATAATCAGCGCCATATTGCTCTGGGGGTAAACTAATGCAATGGATCACGAGTAAATCGATATCTACGTCGCTTGGGCGGTCATCAAAATGTGGCGATGATAAAAAATCAGCACTCGCCAATATTCCTGAATCTGCTTGTCTATTTACCACTGTATTCATACCTTCTGACTATAATCGAATTTAATGCTATTCAAGACTACTACTTATAATTACTTCACTTTACAATGATATCGTTAGCAATAACATAGCTACGTCCGTAAAATACAGCCCTGAGTCTGTAAAATACAGAGCGGGATCAGTAAAATGAACAGCCAATAAATAAACCTGTTTATACTGAAAAAAGACAATGGAGAAAGACAATGGATGGAAATCAAAAAATTGCCAAAGCCATGACTTATATCGCCTGGATAAGTGGGTTAATTGTCATGACGCTATTCTTCAATAATTATTTATCGAATCAACAAAACCCCAATCGTACGCCAGAAAGTTATCAACAAAATGGCAATGCTGTGGTAATGCTGCAACAAAATCGTGCCGGACACTATGTTACTAATGGTTATATAAATGGTTATCAGGTAAAATTTTTACTCGACACTGGCGCGACGCAGGTTTCAATACCGGCAAACGTCGCCGAACAGATCGGCTTAACCGCTGGCTATAGTCAATCAGTCAATACTGCGAATGGTGTCATTGAAGTATTCTCAACCCGCCTAGATAGTTTATCGGTTGGTGAATTAACACTTTACGATCTCAGTGCGAATATTAATCCCTATATGCAAGGTGATACTATTCTGCTCGGTATGAATGCATTAAAACAAGTTAAATTAGTCCAGCAAGGCAAAACCCTCACGTTAAGTGAATATTAGTTTTTAATCGACCTAGGAATTATTATGTTACAACAAGAAATACGCCGCGCAGTAAGTACTGCATTAGCTGAAGACCTTGGTGGTCAAAGTGTGGCAGAAGGTGATATCACCGCAAATCTAATCGCAGCAGAAACACAAGCGAAGGCGAAAGTGATCAGCCGTGACCAAGCGGTATTTTGTGGTAAAGCCTGGGTTGATGAAGTGTTCCACCAGCTTGGTGATACGGTAACAGTGACTTGGTTTGTCGCAGACGGTGATTTAGTCGCTGCTGATCAAACGCTATTCACGTTAGAAGGCCCAGCTCGTACATTACTCACAGGCGAGCGAAATGCACTAAACTTTGTGCAAACATTATCGGGCGTTTCAACATTAACAAAAGAATATGTCGATAAGTTAGCAGGCACTAAATGTCAATTACTTGATACCCGTAAAACAATCCCTGGCTTACGTTTTGCACAGAAATACGCAGTAACATGTGGCGGCGGTAAAAATCACCGTATCGGTTTGTTCGATGCTTACCTGATTAAAGAAAACCACATCATGGCCTGTGGTGGTATTAAAAACGCGATTGCTAAAGCTAAAGAGCTACAACCAGGTAAACCAGTTGAAGTTGAAACAGAAAGTTTAGCAGAACTAAAACAAGCATTAGATGCTGGCGCTGATATTGTGATGTTAGATAACTTCGATATTCCGATGATGCGTGCAGCGGTTGAATTAAACCAAGGTAAAGCAAAATTAGAAGTATCAGGTAATGTAACGATTGATACATTAGCGAGCTTTGCTGCTACCGGTGTTGATTTCATCTCGGTTGGCGCGCTAACTAAACATGTACAAGCAACAGACCTATCGATGCGTTTTATTAAGTAATCGATAGGATTTAGCTAGCAGTTAATTCTAAAGACTAACTCTAAAGTAATGCTAAAATACAAAGCACTGCCATTTTACGGTAGTGCTTTTTACATTTTAAATAAATAACCAAGCCGATATCGGCAAATAATATTAATACCTATCTCCTACCCGCAATTCAGTCATTCATCTATAAATAGTCTGCTAATCACCGTATTTACACTTAAAAACCCTTAGTGCAATAATTTTTTATGTCAATAAATCAAGTGATTACAGTGACTAATTGTCTTATAACTTGATCTCGATCGTTAAATTTATGTATACAGGATGTTAAATAAGCGTTTAAATAAATCCAACTCATCAGATGTCTCATACCATTTGATGATTAAAGGACTATTTGGTAATTTTTATAAGGATATAAAAAATGAGAGTACAACAGAAAACACAACAACAAGGTTTTACGTTAATAGAGTTAATGATCGTAGTGGCGATAGTGGCAATTTTGGCTGCAGTCGGTATGCCTGCATATCAAAAATATACCCAACGAGCCCAGTTCTCAGAAGTAATTGCAGCTACAGGTCCAGCTAAAACCGCTGTTGAAATATGCTACCAAACAAGTGGTTCAGTCACTAACTGTGCAACCCAAGCTACAACAGCAGTTTCAGGTGCATATAATACAGCTATTGTTAATGATGTATCAGTGACTTTGAGCGGTAATGTAGCAACAATTCAGGCTACAGGTGAGTCAGAACTAGACGATGCGACTTATATATTAGCAGGAACAATGGCTAACGGACGAGTTGAATGGACTCGAGCGGCTTCAGGTACTTGCGTCACATTAGGCTATTGCTAAGCCCTAATGCAACACAAGCATAACGCGAGCGGCCTGGCTCACAGCCTGGTCGCACATGCATACCTCGCAGTAGAAGAGATCCCATCGCTGCTACAAAGCGCAAAACTGGAGGGTAAAGCCTTCACAACCCTGCTTGTCGACAGTAATATCATTGGCAGTCAGGTATTAGCAAAATTACTCGAACGTGAATATGGTGTACCGTTACTCGATTTAGAGACCTTTAAACTCGAAGAGATCCCCACCAACCTACTCAATGAAAAACTCATCGAAAAACACCATGCTCTGCCGATTTATGTACAAGGACAAACTTTATATCTGGCCATGTCAGATCCGACTAATGTGAGCGCATTAGAAGAGTTTGCCTTTAGCTTTAGTTTACATACCGAAGTATTGTTGGTTGATGAACTGCAATTACAAAAAGCCTTAGAAAGCGTATTAGAGAATGATATCGATGCACTTGGCGATCTGAATGATACCGATATCGATGATCTGGAAGTTGATCATAGCGAATCACGATTAGAGCAAGATAATAAAGACAGTGCAGATGACGCGCCGATTGTTAAATTCGTGAATAAGATCCTATTGGATGCGATCAAAAAAGGTGCCTCGGATATTCACTTTGAACCCTATGAATTTAAATACCGCGTACGCTTTCGTATCGACGGGATCTTACATGAAATGGTATCACCACCGGTAAACTTAGCCATGCGTTTTTCAGCCCGGTTAAAAGTCATGGCACAACTCGATATTGCCGAGCGCAGGATCCCGCAAGATGGCCGTATCAAATTAAAATTATCAAAAAACAAATCCGTCGATCTGCGTGTGAGTACCTTACCAACTATGTGGGGGGAAAAAGTAGTAATGCGGATCCTCGATTCTAACCAAGCCAGTCTCAATATCGATATTCTTGGTTATGACGATAAACAAAAAGCCCTTTACCTCACGGCATTACAAAAGCCACAAGGCATGATCTTGATCACCGGCCCCACTGGTAGTGGTAAAACAGTTTCCTTGTACAGCGGGCTTAATATCCTTAATACCATTGAACGCAACATATCCACAGCCGAGGATCCTATTGAAATCAATCTCTCTGGTATCAATCAAGTTCAGATCAACCTTAAAGCGGGGTTAACTTTCCCCACCGCATTACGATCATTCTTACGCCAAGATCCTGATGTCGTCATGGTCGGTGAGATCCGTGATATTGAAACGGCAGAGATTGCGATCAAAGCAGCGCAAACCGGACACTTAGTATTATCAACACTGCATACCAATTCAGCTGCAGAGACACTAACGCGATTATCTAATATGGGCGTACCCGCTTATAATATTGGCTCATCGGTGAGTTTGATCATCGCTCAGCGCCTAGGGCGTAGACTTTGCAATGAATGTAAAAAACCAGAAGAGATCCCTGCAATTGAATTAGCTAAGCTTGGCTTTAATCAGCAACAAATTAATCACGGTATCACTTCTTTTAAAGCCATCGGCTGTAAGCAATGTACCAAAGGCTATAAAGGTCGCGTAGGGATCTACGAAGTCATGCCGATGTCAGATAAGATCGCGAGAATGATCTTAACGGGCAGTAACTCGCTGGAACTGAGTACGCAAGCCCAGCAAGAAGGTATGGATACTTTACGCCAATCAGCATTACAAAAAGTGATCGACGGTGTAACCAGCTTACTTGAAGTTGAACGTATCACCAGTCATTAAAATATTCAGCATACCATTCGCTAAGGATAGCATCATGGTCACAGCAACTAAAACAACCCGTAATCGCACTCCATCAGCCGTAAAAAAACGCTATCCATATACCTGGCAAGGCGTTAACCGCAAAGGTAAAAAAGTCAGTGGTGAAATGCAGGCTGAAAGCATAAGCAATCTAAAAGTTGAGCTTCGCCGTCAGGGCGTCAATGTGTTAAAAGCCAAACGCAAATCAACAGGATTATTTTCGGCGACAAGTAAAAAAATTAAAGCCATGGATATTGCCGTCATTTCTAGGCAAATAGCCACTATGCTTAATGCTGGTGTACCTTTAGTACAAAGTTTAGAAATTATAGCGCGTAGCCATGACAACCCGGCCATGCGATCGTTAATCGGAGAGGTTGCAGCCGAAGTCGCAACAGGTACGACACTGTCAGATACCTTACGTAAACACCCGCTTTATTTTGATGATTTATATTGTGATTTGATCAGCGCTGGTGAACAGTCCGGTTCATTGGACAGTATTTATGATCGCATTGCCACCTACAAAGAAAAAGCCGAGGCGCTCAAATCTAAAATTAAAAAAGCCATGCTCTATCCCGTCATGATCGTTGCGGTTGCTGTTGTCGTCACGCTTATTTTATTGCTGTATGTCATCCCGCAATTCAAAGATATCTTCGCTAGCTTTGGCGCCGAGCTGCCGCCTTTTACCCTCTTTGTGTTATCGATTTCTGATTTTGTCAGTCAATTTTGGTACTTAGTGGTTAGTATATTATTCGGATTACCTTATATTTACCTTAAAGCCAACAAACGCTCGATAAAAGTCAAACACATCAGCGAACGTACTATTCTCAAGGTACCAGCTATCGGGCCCATTATGCATAAGGGGGCAATGGCTCGTTTCGCCAGAACCCTATCAACGACCTTTGCCGCTGGTATCCCCCTTGTAGATTCATTGACTTCTGCAGCGGGTGCATCCGGTAATATTGTCTACAAAAATGGGGTAATGGAAATGCGTAATGAAGTTATCGCCGGGTTACAGATGCACATCGCGATGCGCTCAACCAACCTATTTCCTGATATGGTGACGCAAATGGTGATGATAGGCGAAGAGTCAGGTTCCCTCGACGATATGTTAGCCAAAGTCGCGCACATTTATGAGCAGCAAGTTGATGATGCCGTTGATGGACTTACTAGCTTAATCGAACCCATGATAATGGTAGTACTAGGTGTTGTCATTGGCGGTCTTGTTATTGCGATGTATCTACCTATCTTTGAAATGGGCAGTATTATGTAATTGATTGTCACAACGCATGCATTGCTTGTCGCTTTAACAGCTTTTCAGTGGCGAGTTTGCTATCATCTTATTTCAATTAATATTTATCTCTTCATCTGATCTGTACAGGTAATTAAAATGCAAGACTTAGCGCTACTCTTTCAACTCACACCTTGGCTATTATGGTTAACGGTTGCCCTTCTCGGTCTACTCGTCGGTAGTTTCTTGAATGTCGTCATTTACCGCTTACCAATTATGATGGAAAGTGAATGGAAAGAAGAGTGTACTGTTTATTTTAGCGATGAATGTAAAACAGCTGAAATTAAGTCTGCATCTGAAACAACTAAATTTAACTTATTATTACCCCGCTCAGCTTGCCCTAAGTGTGGTCATAAAATTACCGCATTAGAAAATATTCCAGTGATTAGTTGGCTAATATTAAGAGGGAAATGCAGCAGTTGTGCTAATCCAATTTCAGCCCGCTACCCAAGCATTGAATTATTAACCGGCTTACTCTCACTTGTCGTGGCTTTATATATCCCTTATGGCATCCAATTAGCTGGCGCGTTGATCTTAACGTGGACCTTAGTGGCACTGACTTTTATCGACATTGATAAGATGCTATTACCCGATCAAATGACCTTACCACTAGTATGGTTAGGATTATTTCTAAACGTTAATTATGCTTGGGTAACACCATCGGATGCCATCATAGGTGCAATTGTTGGCTACCTATCATTGTGGTCTGTTTACTGGGGTTTTAAACTGCTAACCGGTAAAGAAGGCATGGGCTATGGTGATTTCAAACTATTAGCTGCATTTGGTGCTTGGTTCGGCTGGCAATCAATTTTAGCTATCGTACTGCTGTCTTCTTTTGCAGGAGCTATCATAGGTATTACCCAGATTGCCTTAAAGAAACATACCCAAGGCAACCCAATCCCATTTGGCCCTTACTTAGCCATTGCCGGTTGGTTGTACCTTATTTGGGGCGATCAAATTGTTGATTTCTATTTAATTAACTTTATCTATTAAGGTCAGCCGCTATGTATGTTGTTGGATTAACCGGCGGGATCGCATCAGGCAAAACCACTGTCGCCGATATTATTGCTAGCGAAGGCATTAATGTAGTCGATGCCGATATTGTCGCAAGAGAAGTGGTCGCCATTGGTAGTGATGGCTTAGCACAAATCAGCGCACACTTTGGTTCGAGTATATTATTGGATGATGGCAGTTTAAATCGCGGATTATTACGTGAGAAAATATTTTCTGATAATGCTAATAAACAATGGTTAAATGCGTTATTACACCCGCTTATCCGCGCTGAATTATTAGCACAACTCGCTGCAAGTGATTCACCATATACTTTACTCGTGGTGCCACTGTTAGTTGAAAACAACCTGACAACATTATGCGATCACGTACTGGTTGTTGATGTCGCAGAACAAGTTCAGATAGAACGAACGGTTGCGCGTGATAACGTCTCAGCACAACAAGCCTCTGCCATATTACAATCACAAGCAACACGTAAACAACGCCTCGCAGCAGCTGATTCAGTCATTGTGAATAACGACCGTCAACAAGTCATCAAAGATGCAGCTGTGTTACATCAGAAATTTCTTGAATTAGCGACAGCAGCCATGGCAGACTAGCCACTTTCAAGCACTGCTTATTTAGGATATACCATGCAAGTAAATTGCCCAACCTGTCAAAAGCCCGTTGAATGGGTAGCTACTAATGAATTTCGCCCATTTTGCAGTGACCGTTGCAAACTGATTGATCTTGGCGAATGGGCAAGTGAAGAGCGTGCGATCCCGGGTGAAGATGTTTCACCACAAGAACTCCAACCTAAAGGTTACGAGTTCGATTAGTGGCATAAGTTAAAAATATAATCGATGGATGGCTTAGGAAAACTGAGCCATTAACATCTCAACAATCACTTGATTCGCTTCAGGGAACTGATAGTCAGCTAGTGCATTGATATTAACCCACGCAGTTTGCTGCCCTTCAAGACCTTTACCCACACCTACAAAGTCATCCACAAGATAAAAATCCAATTGCACTATTTTGTCACCATAATCAAATTCTAGCTGGTGAAATACATCGGCATTAAGTACATCAAGATTTACCTCTTCTTTAAGCTCTCTGGTTAGCGCTTCAAGCACTGATTCTCCAGATTCCACCTTACCACCTGGAAACTCCCACTTGTTACCTTGGTGCTGCTCTGAGCTACGCTTACTGATAAATACTTGCTGATCACGAACGATGATACCAGCTGCAACATGGACTATTTTCATGATTTGTTCTCTTAAAATTTAGATCATTAAATGGCAGTTAACAAAAAGCGCTAAAACATTGCTGCTTTAGCGCTTTTTATTTCAATCATAGTATCGGTTAGTTAGCGTTATTAGCTTAATTTACCATGACACTGTTTGAATTTAGCACCTGAACCACAAGGACACGGATCGTTACGACCTACTTTCTGACCTTGGCGCACAAACGTTTCAGCTTCATCAACTGCCGATTCGTCAGCCAATTGATTTTCAGCTGTTGCATGGCTCATATTTTGCGGTAATGATTCACCACGACGACGATGCGCTTCAACTGCTTCAACATCTTCAGGTGCTTGCACCTGCACTTTAGAGATCACACCAACCACATCTGATTTTAGGTTCTCTAACATTTCAGTAAACAGTTCAAACGACTCACGCTTATATTCTTGTTTCGGGTTTTTCTGAGCATAACCGCGTAAATGAATACCTTGACGTAAATGGTCCATCGCCGCTAAGTGCTCTTTCCATAAACCGTCTAGTGTTTGTAACATCACAGCTTTTTCAAATTGGCGAATAACTTGTGCACCCACAGCATCTTCTTTCGCTGTGTAAGCTTCGTTAGCTTGCGTCATAATACGTTCGCGGATCTGTTCTTCATACAATTTATTATCATCATCTAACCACTGCTGGATAGGTAATTCAAGCATGAAGTCTGCACGTAAACGTTGTTCTAGACCGGTGATATCCCACATTTCATGTAATGACTGTGGTGGAATGTAAGCATCCATAACTGCATTAAGCACGTCTTCACGGATCGCGATCATCGTTTCACTGATATCTTCCGCTTCCATTAACTCGTTACGTTGCTCATAAACCACTTTACGTTGGTCATTGGCAACATCATCGAATTCAAGTAATGATTTACGAATATCAAAGTTACGGCCTTCAACTTTACGTTGTGCATTTTCGATCGCGCGTGTAACCCATTTATGCTCAATCGCTTCGCCTTCTTCCATGCCTAATTTCTTCATCATGCCAGTAATACGGTCTGATGTGAAAATACGCATAAGCGGATCGGCCATTGATAGATAGAAACGCGTTGAACCAGCATCACCCTGACGACCAGAACGACCACGTAATTGGTTATCAATACGACGAGATTCATGACGTTCAGTACCGATGATATGTAGACCACCTGCAGTCAGTACTGCATCGTGACGTACTTGCCATTCTGATTTGATATGTGCAATTTGCGCTTCGGTTGGTTTCTTCAGTTTATCAACTTCAGTCTGCCAATTACCACCTAACACGATATCAGTACCACGACCGGCCATATTGGTTGCGATAGTGACCGCACCAGAACGACCCGCATCAGCTACAATTTCAGCTTCACGTTCGTGGAACTTAGCATTCAATACGTTATGTTTAATTTTGTCTTTTTTCAGTAGGTTCGACAGTAATTCAGAACTCTCAATCGATACCGTACCAACCAAGACAGGCTGTTGTCTCTTCACGCAATCTTTAATATCTTCAATGATCGCAACGTGTTTTTCATCCGCAGTCAGGTAAACAAGATCACCAAAGTCTTTACGTGCCATTGGTTTATTCGTCGGTAAAACAACTGTTTCTAGACTGTAGATCGATTGGAACTCGAAAGCTTCAGTATCAGCAGTACCCGTCATGCCTGACAGTTTTTCGTACATGCGGAAATAATTCTGGAAGGTAATTGATGCTAATGTTTGGTTTTCGTTTTGAATGTTTACACCTTCACGGGCTTCTACCGCTTGATGTAGACCTTCAGACCAGCGACGACCAGGCATAGTACGGCCAGTGTGCTCATCAACAATAACAATCTCGCCGTCATCACTGACAATATAATCAACATCTTTTTCAAACAATGTATGCGCACGTAATGCCGCATTGATGTGATGTAATAATGAAATATTACCGGCTGAGAATAAAGAATCTTCTTCGCTTAATAAGCCACGCTCTTTGAGCATCTCTTCAACTTTAATTTGACCATTTTCAGTCAATAATACTTGCTTGTTCTTTTCGTCAACCGTGTAATGACCATCACCAGTATATTCTTCAGTATCTTCCTGCTCTTGCTGTTCTAGCAAAGGAATGATGGTATTAATTTTAGTGTACAATTCAGAGCTATCATCGGCAGGGCCAGAGATAATCAGCGGAGTACGCGCTTCATCAATTAGGATTGAATCCACTTCATCGATTACCGCATAGTATAGCGGGCGCATTACACGCTGTTGTGGTTCGAACGCCATATTGTCACGCAGATAATCAAAACCAAATTCATTATTGGTTCCGTAAGTGACATCCGCTGCATATGCTTCACGTTTAGCCATGTTATCCATGCCAGACACGTTCAAGCCAACAGTTAGCCCTAGGAATTCAAATAGTTCACGATTCCATTCCGCATCACGTGCAGCAAGGTAATCATTCACCGTAATAATATGTACGCCTTTACCTGTTAAAGCATTTAAATAAGCAGGTAGTGTCGCCGTTAGTGTTTTACCTTCACCCGTACGCATTTCCGCGATCTGGTTATTATTTAAAACCATACCACCTAATAACTGTACATCGAAGTGACGCATGCCAAATACACGCTTAGAACCTTCACGTACAACCGCAAATGCTTCCGCTAACATGCTATCAAGTGATTCACCAGCAGCGAAACGTTGTTGAAAATCAACCGTTTTGGCTTTTAGTTCTTCATCTGATAATACTTCAAAATCTGTTTCTAATTGATTAACTTGTTTTACAACTTTGTGCAATTTTTTTAAAATGCGGTCATTGCGGCTACCGACTATTTTTGTAATTATATTAGTTAACATTTTATGACCAAAAGTTATTGTGAATCTATTTGAAATTTAAAGCATTTTAGCGATAAACATAGCGTTTAGGATCGACTTGTCGTCCCGATTTTAGCACTTCGTAGTGCACATGAGGTCCAGTAGAGCGCCCTGAACTTCCCATAATAGCAATAGTTTGCCCTTTACCTACTACATCACCTTCTTTGGCAATTAACTCTTTAGAGTGGGCGTAACGTGACGACAGACCATTTCCGTGATTTATTTCGATTAACAGTCCATAACCTGAACGTCTGCCGGACCAAGTGACAACACCTGCGCCCGTAGCAATAATCTTCATGCCATTATCGCCTGCAAAATCAACGCACTTATGCATGGTTGCTCGCCCTGTAAAAGGGTCTTTACGCACACCATAATGGGACGATAACCAAGAACCTCGTTCAATAACAGGTCGACCAGATAACACAGCCTCATCTGTTATATTGTGATTCAATAGCATAGTTTCAAGTAGTGAAAGCTGTTGTGAGCGATTATTTACTTCTAATGACAGTAAATCCATCTCTTCAAGCAAGGTTTGTAAATCAACAGCATAACTTGTATCGGTATCCACAGGACCACCAATAGCAGGCTTTAGCATAAAATCAAATTCACCACGCGTCAAACTGGCATCTTTAGCCAATTCATCACCTAATAAACTCAAACGGTTAACTTCCGCTTGCATCATGCCAACTTTACTCGCAAACACGGCTATTTTCAAATCTGTTTCTTGACGTAGCGCAAGGACTTGATCGGCTTGTTGTTGATATTTTTGCTGCGTTTTGGCAATTTTAAGCTGAATGGCTTGAGAAGAATAATTTGAATAGAGAAACCAAGAAGACGCAATCGAAACTGCAATGACAGCAATTAAGGCAAATATGAAGAAGTAGAGATTAAATAATTTAGAATAGCTGTTTTTACTATTCGAGTAAGTAACTGTAACGCTCATAATCTTATTTTAACTGATGAATGTGTGGCACTAAATATAAACAATTTGATGCCACAATTCTATCTGTATTTATCTTAGCGCTGATTTGTAATATCAGTTCCGAGATACTAAACCTATTTGTTTAGATTATAACGCCAGTCTTTTAGGTTATAACGCTAGCGTTAAATTTGGCTCTAACCAACGAATTGGTGCATCTTGAGCTTCATCTACCGTGGTAAATTCCCACGCTTCTTGATTAGCAAGTAATGCTCTTAATAATAAGTTATTCATGCCGTGGCCAGTTTTGAATGCTCTAAACTCACCTAAAATTGAATGGCCTGATAAGTACAGGTCACCAACAGCATCAAGTACTTTATGTTTAACGAACTCATCGTCATAACGTAAACCGTCATCATTTAGAATACGGAATTCATCAACCACAATCGCATTATCTAAGCTACCGCCTAGTGCGAGGTTTTGTGATTGTAGATATTCAATATCTTTCATGAAACCAAAAGTACGTGCACGACTGATTTCTTGATGGAACCAATCGCCGGAAAAATCTGCGCGAATATGCTGATTTTGGCCTTCAAATACCGGATGGTCAAACTCAATACGTAAATCCATGATAAAACCATGATTCGACGGTAAGAATTCAGCCCATTTATCGCCATCTTCAACACGGATAGGTTGCTTGATTTTAATAAATTTCTTAGCACAGTTAAGTTCTTCAATTCCCGCGCTTTGCAGCAAGAAAATAAAAGGACTAGCACTGCCATCCATAATTGGAATTTCAGCTGCATCAACCTCGATAATAATGTTATCGATGCCAAGGCCAGCCAACGCCGCATTAATATGTTCGACTGTAGAAATACGGTGACCATCTTCGCTAATAAGGCAAGTACACAACATCGTATCTTTTACCATGTCTGCTGCTGCTTTAAAATCAACCACAGGGTCGAGATCGATACGGCGATAGATAATACCGGTATTCGCTGCTGCTGGACGAAGATTTAGGGTAACCTTGTTGCCAGAATGTAGACCGATGCCGGTCCCACGTACAGCTTGTTTTAATGTTCTTTGTTTAATCATTAATGTCACCCTATTTAAATCCCACACTCCAACGCGAGGCCGAGCAATTTACCACAGCCACAGTTCAAATGCAAAATCACCGTTCCAAACACAGCTTATACAATTCAATCTTTAGGCTAAAAATAACCCATCAGACTGAATCATATTCTAGCAACTATACCGTAAAGTATTAGTCAGCTTGGCGACGCAAGAACGCGGGAATATCAAGATAGTCCGGTTCGCTTTTGGTTGCCGTAGTCGTATTGCTTTCACCAACTGCTACTTGCTGTGCAACATTCTGCACATCAACTTTACTATCGGCAGCAATCACTGTCGCTTTAGCTGTTTCTTCAATTTTCGCAGGTTCAACTTTCGCTTCTTCTACTTTTTTCACCGGTGTTGGTACTAACGTAATATCAGGTTTGTTTTCAGCACCAATACCAGTCACAACAACCGTTACACGTAATTCATCTGTCATTTCAGGGTCGATTACCGCACCCACAACAACCGTTGCATTGTCAGATGCAAACGCTTTAACTGAGTTACCCACTGTTTCGAATTCTTCAATGTTGATATCTAGACCAGCTGTAATATTTACTAGAATACCGCGTGCGCCCGCTAAATCGACATCATCCAGTAATGGACTTGAGATAGCGGCTTCCGCTGCTTCTTCAGCACGATCTTCACCAGATGCCACACCAGTACCCATCATCGCAGTACCCATTTCGCTCATCACAGTGCGCACATCGGCGAAATCCACGTTGATCAGACCAGGACGGGTAATTAACTCTGCAATACCTTGTACTGCACCGAGTAAGACATTATTTGCTGCTTTAAACGCATCTAATAAACTTACACCACGACCTAATACTTTCAGTAGTTTGTCGTTAGGAATAGTGATTAAAGAATCAACTTGCTCACTTAATGCATCAATACCCGCTTGCGCGTAAGTCAGGCGACGTTTGCCTTCAAAAGAGAAAGGTTTAGTCACTACCGCTACCGTTAAGATGCCTAACTCTCTTGCAATTTCAGCGACAACAGGCGCTGCACCAGTACCTGTACCACCGCCCATACCGGCAGCAATAAAGATCATATCTGAACCTTGTAGGTGCTCCCGGATTGCATCGCGATCTTCCATTGCAGCTTCACGACCTACCTGAGGATTTGCACCCGCACCTAAGCCTTTTGTTATTGTGTTACCGATTTGAATAACAGATCCAGCGGCTGAATTACGTAATGCCTGTGCATCCGTATTAATCACAATGAATTCAACACCTTCAATTGTTTCACTGACCATATGGTCAACTGCGTTACCGCCGCCACCACCGACACCAATGACTTTAATGACAGCTTCATCGTTACTATCATCTAGTAATTCAAACATGGTAATTTCTCCAAAAAATCTTATTGGGGTTTAAAACCCGCCTTTGAACCAGCTCATTATTTTTTTAAGTAGCTGATTACAATTATTCTTCTCTATGACTACTTCTGTTGTTGGTTCGAACTGTTGTTCTTTACCAAACTGAAGTAAGCCAACCGCTGTTGAGTACACTGGTGTATTTACATATTCAGTTAATCCATTAATATTTAAAGGGCTACCGATTCTAACTTGAGAGTTAAATACGCCTTCGGCACATTCAACCAAACCTTCAATTTGTGCAGCGCCACCAGTAAGGACGATCCCTGCAGCTAATTTTTCCAGTTTTAATGACTCTAAAACAGTTTTTAATTCAGCTTCAACCATTCCGAATAGCTCAGAATATCGAGGTTCTATCACTTCTGCAAGTGTTTGTCGTTGTAAAGTGCGCGATGGTCGACCGCCAACACTCGCGACTTCGATGGTATCATCACGCTGTAGTAAACTTGCATGTGCACAACCGAACTTAACTTTAATATTTTCGGCATCTGCAGGTGGTGTACCAAATGCATATGCGATGTCGCTAGTAACTGCATTACCCGCATAAGAAAATACTGATGTATGGCGTAACGAACCATCATAAAATACCGCGATATCAATAGTACCACCACCGATATCCACCACACATACACCGAGCTCTTTTTCATCATCAGTGACTACAGCGTAGCTTGACGCTAAGGCAGAAAAAATGAGTTTATCGACCTGTAAGCCACAGCGCTCAGCACATTTTACAATATTTTTTGCCATGTCATTGTGACACGTGATCAAATGTACCTTGGCTTTCATGCGAACGCCTGATAAACCAACAGGGTTTTTAATGCGCTCTTGATAATCAATAGCATATTCCTGCGGGATCACATGTAAAATTCGATGTTCGTCACGAATTCGCACTGACCTTGCAGTATAGATCACATTATCTACATCATCTTGTGTGACTTCATCTTCTGAAATCGCCACCATGCCAATTTCATCTTGGCTGCTAATGTGTTTACCCGAAATACTTAGATAGACTGACGATATTTTCATATCAGCCATCAATTCTGCGTCTTGCAATGCACGCTGTACCGCTTTGACGACAGACTCAAGATCGTTAACGCCGCCTTTATCCATGCCGCGCGATACGCTTTCGCCTAAACCGATAATATTTAGTTCGCCATCAGGTAATAATTCACCCACAACAACGGCTATTTTTGATGTGCCGACATCTAAACCTACAATTAATTTTCGTTCCATCGACTTAGTCATTATCACTACTCTTTATTGTCATTTTTCCAGCCAACTGAGAAACCTGTATCGTAACGTAAATCTATATAGGCTATTTTTTCTTTATCCAATACTGCGACATAGTCGATATAACGCTGAATACGAGATATTGCATCCTCTCGCCCCAAGCGCAACATAATACCATTACTTAATACAACCGTTATTGCATTACGTAAATTCATTGTCATTGTTATTATCTGATAGTTGTTAAGCTGCAGTAATCCATTGAATTCATTGTATTTAGCCAGCGTCTGTTTAATTCTATCATTAGGGCTATAAAGTTTCACTAATGATATTGGTGCCATATTAACATCAGCATCGAATACAATCCCATCTTCATTTAATAATTGACTATCATTCCAGACCGCAACAACTGGTTGTTCTTGAATATACACGCGTAATAAATCAGGCCAACTTTTACGTACCGATGCATGATAAACCCAAGGTAATGATTCGATTTTTTCTTGGATATCATCGACATTAACTGAAAAATAATTTTCTATCGCTGGTTTTTGTAACAATACAGTTCGAATATCATCATCACTAACGTACTCACGCTCACCTTGAATAATCAATGCTGACATAGGCATTTTACTCGCATCTGTCAGATAAGATTCCATACTGCTAAACATCCAACTGAAAAACACTATCACCATAAAGAAGAAAAGCAAACCTAAGCCACGTTGCAAACGTGACGGGCCAAATTCTTCAGCGCAGGATTCATCCGCTTGAATCTCAAGCTCCGTCAGTGCATAGATATGATCCTCTTGCACTTCAGTTTCCGGTGTTATCGTGGCAGTAGTCATAATTAAATACGTCGCTTAATACATCGATCAATGCGCAAGCGCTAATACCTTAGACACTAAACTTTCAAAATCATAACCTGCTGCATTTGCAGCCATAGGCACTAAGCTTTTTTCGGTCATCCCTGGTACTGTATTCACTTCTAATAACTGGAACTGACCTTGCGCATCAAGCATCGCATCAACACGGCCCCAACCTTCAGCGGCAACCGCATGAAATGCTTGCAATGCATAAGCTTGTAATTGTAAACGCTGGACATCCGTAATCGGTGCAGGACACAAGTATTCCGTCGAATTAGATTGATACTTAGCTTGGTAATCATAAAACGTATTAGGCGTTTTAAGCTGAATAACCGGTAATACTTCGTCACCAAGAATGGCGATAGTAAACTCAGGTCCTTCAATCCATTGTTCGATAAGGATCTCGTTATCATATTCAAAAGCAGCCGTTACCGCGGTTGCTAATTCCGCCACGTTATGTACTTTCGCCATACCAATACTCGAACCTTCTTTCGCCGGTTTAATGATAACCGGAGAGCCGAGTTCAGCAATAATATTACTGGCAATGTCAGTACTAAAATCTGTTGGCGTAACAATACGATAAAGCGCCGTGGGTAGACCTTGTGCCTGCCATATTTGTTTAGTACGGATCTTATCCATTGCTAATGCGGCACCTAATACACGACTACCTGTATACGGAATCGCAAGCTGTTCTAACGCGCCCTGCATTACGCCATCTTCGCCACCACGACCGTGTAAGGCGATAAATGCATGGGTGAAACCATCACCCTTAAGTTGGTTAACATCGTATTCCGCAGTATCTAATGCATGCGCATCAACACCTGCACGTTGTAAACCAGCAGTCACAGCTGCGCCAGATTTAAGTGATACTTCACGTTCCGCAGAATTACCACCAAATAATACAGCTACTTTCTTAGTACTTGTTGCGCTCATGATTACTTCTTCCATTGTTTCATCGTATCCACATCCATTGCCATTGCAGCGAGGTCTTTAGCCAGTGTACCGACATTACCAGCACCTTGAGTCAACACTAAATCACCTTCTTGCAAATGCTCAGCGAGAATCGCTGGTAATTCGTCAGGGCTTGCTACAAAAATCGGCTCGATATTACCTCGTTGTCGAATGCTGCGACAAAGTGAACGGCTATCAGCACCCGGAATGGGTTCTTCGCCAGCAGGGTATACTTCCAATAATAACAACAAATCAACTTTTGATAAGACGTTAGCAAAATCTTCGTATAAATCACGCGTACGGGTATAACGGTGCGGCTGGAATATCGATACTAAACGTTTTTCCGGCCAACCAGCACGCGCTGCGGTAATAGTAACATCAACCTCGGTTGGGTGATGACCATAATCATCTACCAACATCACATTACCAGCACCTGAATCAAATTCACCGAGATGATCAAAACGGCGACCAGTACCAGCAAAATTAGCGAGTGCAGTTACAATTGCGCTATCAGCAATGCCATCTTCAGTCGCAACAGCAACAGCTGCGGCAGCATTCAAAGCATTATGTTGTCCTGGCGAATTTAAGCTTACACGTAAGTCTTCACGATCTTTACGACAAATAGTGAAGTGACTCTGATGACCTTGCTGCACATAATCAACAATGCGTACATCGGCATGCTCAGAAAAACCGTAAGTGACCACCTGACGACCCACATCAGGGATCAACTTTTGAATAACGGCATCGTCAGCACACATTACCGCAAGGCCATAAAATGGTAAATTATGGAGAAAATCAATAAAGGTTTTTTCTAACTTTGCAAAGTCACCGCCATAAGTATCCATATGGTCAGCTTCAATATTCGTCACCACAGCAACCATCGGCTGTAATAATAAGAATGACGCATCGCTTTCATCCGCTTCCGCAATCAAATAACGGCTAGTTCCTAAACCAGCATTAGTGCCAGTACTCTTAACTAGGCCACCATTAACATAGGTAGGATCTAAACCGGCTTCATGATAAATGCCTGTCACTAAGGCCGTCGTCGACGTTTTACCGTGCGTCCCAGAAATAGCGATACCATGACGAAAACGCATTAATTCCGCAAGCATCTCCGCACGTTTAATCACTGGAATACGATTTTCATGTGCTGCAATAATTTCTGGATTGCTTAAATCAATCGCGGTAGAGACCACGACAACACTAGCATTCAATACATTTTCAGCTGTGTGTTCGAAGTTAATCTTGGCACCTAATTTAACCAAGCGTTCAGTCACTGGATTTGGCGCTAGATCAGAACCAGTAATCTGGTAACCTTCGTTAGCTAATACTTCGGCGATACCGCCCATGCCTGCGCCACCAATACCAACAAAATGGATAGTTTTCACACGGCGCATCTCCGGCACCATAGTTCTGAGTTGTGCGATCTTTTGTTCAGGCATTATTTATCTCTCTTCACTTAACGCTGAACAGGCCATTGCGACCTGTTCAGTAGCATCTAGAATAGCAGCGGTTTTTGCCGCCTCTGACATCGCCACAAGGCGCGATTCATCATCAATCCACTGCTGTAATAATTTGGCCAAATCGGCAGCATTAAATTGCGGTTGTGGTATCAACACAGCACCACCCGCAGCCACTAATGATTGGGCATTTTTAGTCTGATGATCATCCACCGCATGCGGTAATGGAATAAAAATAGCAGGGAGTCCAGCAACAGCAACTTCAGAAACCGTTAACGCGCCAGCGCGGCAGACTACCACATCTGCTTGTGCATAAGCTTGCGCCATATCATCAATAAAATCAGCTATTAAAATTTCAGCGCTCACACCAGCAGCTTGATAAGCACTGCTCACTTTAGCTGTATTGTTTTTACCCACTTGGTGACGCACGCAAATCTTATCTTGCGGTAATAATGCCAGCGCAGCAGGTAAAGTATCATTTAATACTTTCGCCCCCAAGCTACCACCAACCACTAATACCGTCAGTTTATCTTGTTTAACTCGCACTTGCTGATGCAATGCAAGCACATCTTCACGCACCGGGTTACCAACTAATTGACCTTGTGTAAACGCACCAGGAAATGCCATTAATACCCGCTTAGCTATTTTAGCTAATAAGCGATTAGTCAAACCCGCTGCGGCATTTTGCTCATGCAAAACCACAGGAATACCTTGTAACCAAGCAGCAACGCCGCCCGGTCCACTGGCAAAACCGCCCATGCCTAATACCACATCAGGTTTAAAGTCTTGCATCACTTTACGCGCTTGCAGTACTGACTTCAAAATCCGAAACGGCGCTGCGCATAAACGCTTAAGCCCGTTACCACGCACACCGGAAATATCAATAAACGAAATATCAAAACCATGCAGTGGTACTAAATCAGCTTCCATACGGTCAGCAGTACCAATCCAATGGATCGCCCAGCCTTTTTGCTCTAAATGTTTCGCTACCGCAATACCAGGAAATACGTGACCGCCAGTACCACCGGCCATCACTAATAAACGTTTTGTCATAATATGTTCTTTCATTTTTAATGAGATTTAAGCCACGATTACCGACATAAATGTCGTCATGATTGCTTTAACTATATGGTAACTATACTGCCATAATTGGCGCAACTATTGTCATTCACTTGCTGCTGCGTTTACCATTGTTGAATTTGATATCGGCACTTTTTGTGCGCGATATTCATAATCAATCCGCAATAATACTGCCACCGCACAACTCATGACTAACAAACTAGAACCACCATAACTGACTAAGGGTAAAGTTAAACCTTTAGTTGGCAATAATCCCGATGCGGCACCGACATTTACCAAGGTTTGAAAACAGAACCAAACACCGACACTAATCGCCAAGAACCCTGCGAAAGATTGATCAGCCTCTAAACTACGGCGGCCTATTTGCAACGCTTTAAAGACCAATAGCATTTGCAACATCAAGACGATAAATACACCCAGGAAGCCTAACTCTTCAGCTAGGATAGCAAATACAAAATCGGTATGTGCTTCAGGTAAATATTCTAATTTCTGAATCGAGTTACCCAAGCCTTCACCGCTAAAGCTACCACGGCCAAATGCCATTAACGATTGGGTTAGCTGATAGCCACTACCAAACGGATCATTCCAGGGGTCAAGGAAAGAGGTTACTCGGCGCATTCGATACGGCGATAATATCACTGCTAATACACCCAGTAAAATAGCCACAACACATAATGCCATGAAGTGAACTAATTTTGCACCACCGATAAATAACAGCGCAACACTGGTGGTTAAAATAACCATAACAGAACCAAAATCAGGCTGAACAAGCAGCAATGCAGAAATAACCGCAATAACTAATAAGCCATTAACGAAGCCTTTATAGCTCTCTTGCAATAAACTTTTTTGACGAACCAAATAACCGGAAAAATAGGTAAATAAAGCAAATTTAGCAAATTCGGCGGGCTGCATATTTAACGGCCCCAATGATAACCAACGAGTACTACCATTCACCGTGCGACCAATCACTAATACCAGAACTAATAATGCGATAGCAACGAACAAGAAACGCACACTATTACGTTCAAAAAACGCGATCGGCACGTTCAATACACAGATTGCCGCACACAGAGAGATCGTTAAAAAGATTAAGTGTTTCTTCACAAACATAAATGGGTCGTTACCCAAAGCAATACCTTCTGGTAACGACGCCGACGCAACCATCACCAGACCCACAATCATTAACACGATGGCTAATAATAAGAGTTGGCGATCATAAGCGGCGGTTTTTTGTTCTTCAGCACCTAATAAGTAGGCCTTCGTCCGTGTCAGAAATTCCATTATAATGCCTTAACTAGCGCTCTAAAATGATCGCCTCGCGCCATAAAATTTACATACATATCAATACTGGCGCAGGCTGGAGATAACAATACCCAATCACCTGGTTGTACTAATTGACTAATTTCTGCAATCGCGTTATCTAAATCGCCAACCAATTTGGTATTCTCGGCTAAGGCACTAAAACGTGCACCGTCTTTACCAAAGCAATAGGTGAGCGCGATATCATCACGTAATGCCGGGACTAAAGGGCTAAAATCAGCTCCCTTACCATCACCACCGGCGATCAAATATAGACGACCTTTGACACTACTTTTCAAACCATCAAGCGCCGCAAGTGTCGCGCCAACATTGGTTGCCTTAGTATCATTGATCCATTTGACACCATTTAATTCACGAATAAATTCGCAGCGATGTGCCAAACCAGTAAATTGCTTTAATCCCGGTAAGGTTTTAATTCTATCCACACCAGCAGCATCAAGCAGGGCAATCGCAGACAAGGCATTCATTAAATTGTGTATACCTGTAATCTGCAGATCATCCGCGCTGATAATACCTTCACCTTGATAGGCCAACCACGTTGAGCCATCTTGTTGGATCAAACCATAATCTGCTGCATCTTCACCAAAGCACTGTTTGATTACATCGTCAGCATTACTTTGCTGAGCACAAACCGTTAATGCATCATCACGATTGGTAACTATGGTTTGCGCATGTTGATAAATAGACAGTTTAGCCTGACGATAAGCCTCAAAATCAGGATAACGGTCGAGATGATCATCACTCACATTAAGCACTGTCGCGGCAACGGCTTGTAAGCTATGCGTTGTCTCTAACTGAAAACTAGACAGTTCTAATACATAGAGCTGATAAGGGTCTGCTACATCCAATAGGTCTAATGCTGGGATACCAATATTACCGCCAATTGCAGTTTTCACACCAGCAGCATTGGCCATTTCACCTACCAGCGTCGTCACCGTCGATTTACCATTAGAACCAGTGATTGCAATGATCGGCGCCTTAGCCGCTCTCACAAACAGTTCAATATCGCCAATCACTTCCACGCCATTTTGCTGCGCCGCTGCAATAGCAGGTGTAGCAATGGCTATTCCAGGACTAACAACTAACTGTTTAGCTTGTAATAAGATGTCAGGGTGTAAGCCCCCCTTGTACAATGTTACCTGAGCGGGCAGTTCATCTTGCCCCGGAGGCGCGTCACGACTATCAACCACAACAGGGACAATACCTTGTTTTAGAAAATAGTGAACACAAGACAGACCGGTTTGGCCTAGGCCAACAATAACAATAGAAGATGCCATATTTTGCTCAGATAATTGTGTCATTAGCGAACCTTCAGCGTAGCTAAACCAATGAGTACTAATATAATCGTGATGATCCAAAAACGCACAATCACACGTGGTTCAGGCCAACCTTTTAATTCATAATGGTGGTGAATTGGCGCCATTCTAAAGATGCGTTGACCACGTAATTTATATGAACCAACTTGTAAAATAACGGATACCGTTTCCATTACAAAAACACCGCCCATAATCACGAGCATAAACTCTTGGCGAACCAATACCGCCATCGTGCCTAGACCAGCACCTAAAGCTAATGAACCAACATCGCCCATAAATACTTGCGCAGGATAAGTATTGAACCATAAGAACCCGAGTCCAGCGCCGACCATCGCTGCACAAACAATGACTAATTCACTAGCTTGAGGGATGTAAGGAATAAATAGGTATTCTGCAAACTTAACATTACTGGTTAAGTAAGCGACCAGCATGAATGCGCCTGCGACTAATACCGTTGGTAAGATCGCTAAGCCATCTAAGCCGTCGGTGAGGTTAACCGCATTACTGCTACCGACGATAACGAAGTAAGTTAATACAATAAATAGCAGACCCAACTCTGGCATATATTCTTTAAAGAACGGAACAACTAAGGTTGTTTCAGCGGCAGAGCCAGCTGTCGCATACAGGTAAACCGCAATTGCAATCGCAACGGCTGATTGCCAGAAGTATTTCCAACGCGCAATCAAACCATCAGTATCTTTGCGGATCACTTTACGATAATCATCAACAAAACCAATCGCGCCAAAGGCAACAAATACAAACATCATGACCCAAACATAAGCATTGTCTAACCTTGCCCATAATAACGTTGATACAAGGATGGCAATCAAGATCATCACGCCACCCATTGTTGGTGTACCGCGTTTACTGAAATGCGATTCAGGACCATCATCACGTACAATTTGACCTATCTGCATGTCTTGCAAATAGCGAATAAGCTTAGGGCCCATCCATAATGTCAGTAATAACGACGTGATTATCGTGATAATTGCACGAAATGTGAGATACGAGAAAACTCTAAATAGCGAGAAATGCTCACTTAAAGATTCGAACAACCAAACTAACATTTTCTTTCCTTTATTGTATTTTCAACTAATGTTGTATTTTTAGTTAACATAGTATTTTCGATTAACATAGTAGGGTTCTCAGCGAGCTTAGTGGCTAACAAACTAATAGCTTGTTCCATTTTAGCACTGCGAGAACCTTTAAATAATAAGGTAAACAGCTGCGTTTTCGGTGCTGTTGTGATTAATTCAATCAGCGCATCCACTAATTCAGGTTGCGCTAAAAAAGCACGCCCGCTATCACCTGCCGTCAATGCGGCTTCACGGCTCAGCGCGCCGCAAGTATAGACATGATCAACTTTCTGCTGCTGAGCATAATGACCCACTTGCTGATGCATATCTGCTGTACTTGAGCCCAGTTCCCCCATGTCACCCATCACCAACACATTAGTTGAAGAGAAGTGCGTTAATACATCAACAGCAGCTTTAACCGAGGCAATATTCGCGTTATAAGTATCATCAATCACTCGAACACGTGGCGCTATTGAGGATATTTTCAATCGCCCCTGCACATTTTCCATCGTGCCTAATCCGAGTTTGATCGTATCAAGAGCAATACCGAAACAACTGGCCATTGCTGCTGCAGCTAATGCATTGGCTACGTTATGACGCCCTGCAACAGCCAAGCTGATCGTACATGCACCATTTGGCGTGCATAATTTAAATGTTGGATTACCGACATCATCAAATGTAATATCTGCAGCAAAATAATCAGCACTGTCGTCAACGACTGAAAAGCTAACGTGACGCTGCGCATCAACTTTACGTAACCAATATTGATAAAATTTATCATCACGATTCAATACGGCCATACCACAGTGCTTCACACCCGCTAAGATCTCGCCTTTTGCAGACGCAACGCCTTGTAAATCACCAAAGCCTTCTAAATGTGCTGCATCAACATTATTGATTAACACCACTTCAGGCAATACCAATCCCGTGGTATAAGCAATTTCTTTTTTGTGATTAGCACCAAGCTCCATCACTGCATATTGATCATCGGGCTGTAAACGTAATAACGTTAGCGGTACACCGATATCGTTATTAAAATTACCCGCCGTCGCGAGTGTCGGCGCGACAAGTTTTAAAATAGCCGCGAGCATTTCTTTGGTTGTCGTTTTACCGTTGCTGCCTGTTAATGCTGCAACTTTAGGGTTAACTTGTTCTCGTACCATTTTGCCTAATAACCCCAAGGCGATACGGCTATCTTTCACCACGATTTGCGGAATATCGACGGCTTGTTTTTTCGTTACAATCGCAGCGATAGCACCTTGCTCAACCGCTTTAGCGACAAAGCTATTCGCATCGAAATTATCACCACTTAAGGCGACAAATAAATCGCCGGATTTAATAGTACGAGTATCTGTCGATACGGCGGAGATAACGCAATCATCCCCCTGTAACTTACTATTAAGCTGCACCGCAATGGCACTTAACGCTAAATTAATCATTGTTGGTTATCCAGCATTTCGATGATCGTTTCACGATCACTATAATGGTGTTTATGCACACCGATAATTTGGTAATCTTCATGGCCTTTACCTGCAACTAAGATAATATCATTCGGTTTGCTTTGGCTCATCGTCCAATGAATCGCTTCACGGCGATCATGAACAACTTGCACAGCATCAGGCTTAGCAAGTCCAGTAAGCATATCGGTTACGATCGTAGAGGCAGACTCAGTGCGAGGATTATCATCAGTAATGACAGCAAAATCTGAAAATTGTTCAGCCACTTTTGCCATTAATGGGCGTTTACCTGTATCTCGGTCACCGCCGCAACCATAAACACACCAAAGTTTACCTTCACAATGTACGCGTAATGCTTGCAGGGCTTTTTCTAATGCGTCAGGTGTATGAGCATAATCAACAACACAAGCCGCTTGTCCAGCTTGCTTAAATAACTCCATACGGCCACAAACAGCGGTCAGTTTTGGGGCGACCTGTAACAGTGCATCAAAATCATAGCCAAGCGCTAATAAACTCGCGCAGGCAGCGACCACATTAGAGGCATTGAATTCACCAATTAATCCGCACTGTAATTTACCTTCCCCCCAACTGGTTTTTAACTCACAGCTAAAACCACCGGTATCAAAAGTTAAATCATCACAATAAAGAAAAGCCCCTGCATGGCCAGATAAATCTTGCTGTACAGAAAACTGGATCGCTGCAGGCCATTGCTTTGCCCATGCTTTGCCGTATGTATCATCGACATTAAGAATTTTATGTTTTACCGCGCCTTGGAATAAGATTTTTTTGGCATCAGCGTAAGCATCCATATCACCATGGTAATCAAGATGGTCACGGGTCAAATTGGTAAATAATGCCACATCAAAATCCAGCGCACTAACACGCCCTTGGATCAAACCATGAGAAGAGACTTCCATCGCACATAACTCTGCCCCTTGCTGTAATTGGCTAGCGATTTCAGCTTGCACGTCCAAACCACTGCCCGTAGTATTCTCTGCTTGAGTTAACTGTGCAAACAAACCATTACCAATCGTGCCCATTACGCCCGCTTTACCGGCTAATAAAGTCACCCAATTAGCAATAATTTGGGTAATGGTACTTTTACCATTAGTGCCAGTAACACCGATCAGTTTTAATTGCTGGGAAGGCGATTGATAAAAATTATCGGCTAATGCGGACAAGGCCAGATTAAGACCAAAAAATGAGATGATAGGCGTGCTATCGATATAATCGATATGGCCGTGTTCAGCCTGAGAGTCGGCATCTTTGAGTACCGCGATTGCGCCACTTTCCAATGCATTAGTGATAAAGCGTCTACCATCAAGCGCATGGCCATTAATTGCGACAAAGCAATCACCAGTTTGCACTTTTCGGCTATCAATGATTAAGGCGTTAACCGCTAATTCAACATCAATATTCCACGCGTGTAGAGATAATACTCGACATGACGAATTCATTTCAAAACCCTTAGTATTTAAAACCCTTGGCATTTCACAATCCTTTGCACCAAACGCTCCTTTGCGGAAAATAACCTTTAACGCCTGAGCGCCCTATAATTTTTAAGAGTTTTTTGCTGTTATCGTTAATGATTGTTTTTCATCTGGGGTTACATTTAACATTTGCAGTGTTCTTTCCATCACTTCAGCAAATACCGGCGCAGCAATCACACCGCCGTAATAACGATCACCACTCGGCGAATCAATCACCACAACTAATGCAAAGCGCGGATTAGACACCGGTGCGACACCAGCAAATAAAGCCACATAATCATCACCATAACCGCCGGCTATCGCTTTACGAGAGGTACCGGTTTTACCTGCGACGCGATAACCATCAATACGGGCTTTATCACCCGTCCCCCCTTTTTCAACCACGCTTTCCATCATTGATAACAAGTCTTTTGCGTGTTGCTCAGAGAGAACTCGCTCTGAAAGTGGCATGGTATCTAATTTTCTAATCGTTAGTGGACGATATAATCCACCAGAACCAATCGTGGCATAAGCATGAGCAAGTTGTAGTGTGGTTGCCTGCATGCCATAACCAAATGATAATGTCGCATTTTCAAACTCAGACCAACGTGAACGACGTGGCATATAACCGCGGCTTTCACCGTTTAAGATCAAACTACTGACATTACCAAAGCCAAACTGATAGTACGTATCGAGAAGACGTTGATGGCCGAGTTTCAACGCAATTTTACTCACGCCCATATTGGATGAATAGCGTAAAATATCACCCAATTTCATATCGCCACGATTACGTGTATCTTGCACTAAACGTCCGCCTAAGCGCATACGTCCAGGCGCAGTATCAACCAATGAGTCCGCAGCAATAATGCCATTATCTAAGCCACTGGCAATAACCAGCGGTTTAATTGTCGAACCAGGCTCATAACTGTCTGTAATAGCGCGATTCTTTAATTTGTAGCTGTCATATTTACTGCGATTATTCGGATTAAACGACGGGCTATTAACCATCGCTAATATTTCCCCAGTTTTTACGTCAATCATCACTAGAGAGCCCGACACGGCACCGTTATATTTAACCGCTTTTTTCAGGCGTTGATAAGCTAAAGATTGAATTCGCTGATCGATACTCAACTGGATATTATTAGCTTGTTCACTCTGTTGAATGACGGAAATGTCTTCAATTACATTACCGAGGCGATCTTTACGAACAATACGTTTACCTTGGGTACCAGTAAGGAAATCGTTATACGCCCTTTCCACCCCTTCAATACCTTTATCGTCAATATTGGTCATGCCAACTAGCTGCGCACTTACTTCACCCGTAGGATAAAAACGACGAGACTCGGGGGCAAGGCTCACACCGACCAACTTTAATTCATCAACATACTTGGCGACAGAAGGACTGATTTGGCGTTTGATATACATAAAACGGCCATTGGAAGCCATAATTTTTGCTTTCAGCTCCACAAGATTAAGATCGAGGATTTCTGCGAATGCTTGCCATGCGCGTTTTTTATCAAAACTATTTTTGTTTTTAATAGTACGCGGATCAACATGAATAGCCATGACAGGCACACTAACCGCTAACTCCACACCATGACGGTCGGTAATAATACCGCGTTGTACTTGCTGTGAAGCGACGCGAAGTGAGCGCATATCGGCTTGTTTACGCAGGTGTTCTGGATTAATAACTTGGATATAAGCGGTTCGAGCTAGCAGGCAGGCAAAAATCAATATCACAGTAGCAACCACCAAGCGGTAGCGCCACAAGATAAAGTTTTCTTGCTCTTCATTGGGAATATTACTACGATTTGTCACTGCTGTGTCACCAATTGCTCTTCAGCTGTACTTGGTCGATACATACCGAGTTTATGTTTTGCAGTGTATTCAATTTTACTGTGCTCTTCTAGCGTACTTTGTTCGAGTAATAAATTACGCCACTCAATATCAGCAAAGTCTCGCTGGCTCAGTAACTGCTCTTTATTATTGGTCTGTAATCGCGTCTCATGGGTTAACATGATCACGGCAAAAGCGGAAATTAAGATGGCAAGCAATAAACCAACAACGCGCTTGTGCTGGCCGATGTCAGTCATGATTACCTTACCTAAATCCCACTTAATGCCGAACATATTACAACTTCTCAGCTACGCGTAGTACAGAACTACGTGCGCGTGGGTTCAGCTCTAATTCAGCTTCTGAAGGTTTTAGCATTTTACCCACCGCTTTCATCGTACGGCTTTTATCAATTTCTTCTTGCATGATAGGTAAGCCATATGGCACTTCTTTACCACGGGCTTGTTTACGAATGAACTGTTTAACAAGGCGATCTTCTAATGAGTGGAAACTGATCACCGATAAACGGCCACTACCTGGTTTCAAACATTTTAATGCGCCTGCTAATGCACGCTCAATTTCTTCTAATTCACTGTTGATATAGATACGGATCGCCTGGAACGAACGCGTAGCCGGATGCTTTGTTTCTTTTTTTGATTTCGGCACAACACGACAAATTAAGCCGGCTAACTGTGATGTTGTTTCAAATGGTGTGCCGTCACGGTCAAATACAATCGCGCGGGCAATCTTACGAGCAAATTTCTCTTCACCGAATACTTTTAATACCCAAACGATATCATCATAGTCTGCCGTCGCGAGCCATTTCGCAGCGCTGATACCTGATGTTGGATCCATACGCATGTCTAACGGACCATCACGTAAGAAACTAAAACCACGCGATGCATCATCTAACTGTGGTGAAGACACACCAAGGTCCAGCAATACACCATCAATTTGTTCAGTAAGTTCTTTGTTTTCCATATATTCAGCAATACCAGAAAACGGGCCGTGAACAATATCAAAACGTGGATCTTCTAATTTTAGGGCTTCACCAACAGCAATCGCTTCAGGGTCACGATCGATAGCGATCAAGCGACCATTTTCACCTAGTTGCGATAAAATAAAGCGAGAGTGACCACCGCGACCAAAAGTACCGTCAATGTAAATACCATCCGGTTTTATATCGAGTCCAGCGACTGTTTCGTTAAGTA
The DNA here is from genome assembly GCF_015082335.1 of Moritella sp. F3. Lineage (NCBI taxonomy): Bacteria > Pseudomonadati > Pseudomonadota > Gammaproteobacteria > Alteromonadales > Moritellaceae > Moritella > Moritella sp. F3. The sequence goes on from NZ_BLRL01000009.1 coordinate 97,616, forward strand.
AAACGGATACGTGTGCAAATTCTTGTGTCATGGCGATGAAAGCTCTTAAAAATACTTTAAATAATAGCAGGTGCTAAAAAAGGTTATTGTAGCGTAAAAGGTCTAGTTTTGGGAGTGTAAATATAATGAAGGTAATACGAAGAAAGAAAAACAAGAACCTAACTACACTGTAATAAGTAGAAAGGTTCTTGGAGTTGGTCGATAAGCCGGGTTTTGTCGTGGACAATCATTCCTCTAGGTCTGCAATCGCTCACAGACTCAAGCAACCTACCCGCTTTCAGCGTGGGCCACGCCTATAGAAAGCCTATTTGGTCTTGCTCCGGGTGGAGTTTACCCTGCTACGAGCTATTACTAGCCGCACGGTGCGCTCTTACCGCACCCTTTCAGCCTTACCTGTGCTTCCGAAAAAGCCATCGGCGGTCTTCTCTCTGCTGCACTTGTCGTAGGCTTGCGCCTCCCAGGTGTTACCTGGCACCCTGCCCTCTGGAGCCCGGACTTTCCTCCCCTCTATAACCTCGATATAAATACCGAGTCATAAAGCAGCGATTGTCTGACCAACTCCAAGGCGGAGGATAATACAAAATCTGAGGCAGAAAATCCAGTGATTAATTGAAGTTTTCTAAACCCCATTTATACAAAGCATTCTTTTTGCAGCCGTGAATTTCCGCAGTTAACGCTGCCGCTTTTTTCAATGGCAATTCTTCGTTTAATAATTTAAGTGTATTCAACACCTTAGCAGGTATTTCTAGTCCGGTAGGTTTATAACCAGAAACCAGTAATACAATCTCACCACGGCTGCGATTACTGTCTTCTGCAACCCAGGCAGCAAGTTCACCGACAGGCATAGTGGTAATACTTTCAAACGCTTTGGTTATTTCGCGAGCAACGCACACTTCACGCTCAGGCCCCATAATCACCGTTAATGCATCTAAAGTATATTGCAGACGACGCGGTGATTCATAAAAGATCATAGTACGGGTTTCTTCTTTCAACTCCGTGATCTTGTCATTACGGGCTTTTTCTTTCGAAGGTAAAAAACCTTCAAACGAGAAACGATCAGACGGTAAACCTGAACCACTCATCGCAGTAACAGCCGCGCAGGCACCAGGTAATGGCACGACATTAACGCCGTTAGCACGACAGGTATTAACCAAATGATAACCAGGATCACTGATCAGCGGTGTACCAGCATCTGAAACCAGCGCGATACTGATACCAGATTGTAATTTTGATACTAAATATTCTGCTTTTTGCTGTTCATTATGATCATGTAACGCAAATGTTTTAGTCTTAATTTGATAATGGCTCAACAGCTTACCAGTATGACGGGTATCCTCTGCGGCAATCAAATCAACACTTCTTAATATCTCTAAACCACGCTCAGTGATATCAGAAAGATTGCCAATCGGGGTTGGAACGATAAATAAAGTTGCTTGTTCAGACATTTCATTCTCATGGGTAGTTTTTTGTTAAGCGATGATGCTTTAGTATAGGGGTATTATAAATCTCTTTTGCAGGATAATACACCAATGGAATCTAAGCACAGCTATTCCCGCTTGATTATGTTTTTAAGCTTGAGTTTACTGCTCAGCGCGTGTTCAAGTACCACAACATCTGAAAAAGCAACATCGAAACCACAACCAATCGTTGCACCAGACGTACTGACACAAATTGATCAGCCTGCACAATACTACATTGATAAGATCGCATTAGCGAATAAACCACAAGCAATCTCGTGGCAGTTATTGGCTGCTCGCGCATTGATAGCCGAAGGGCACACTCAGCCAGCACTAGACATATTAGTATCGGTAGAACGTAACCCACTATCAACAAAACAGTTATTTGAAGTAGCATTGATAAAATCAGAAGCCTACTTATTAGAAAAGCGTTATCAGCAAGCAGCTGACACGCTGGCCTTTAGTTCTACACTCGATACAAGTGAGCAAGCTCATTGGCAACGTTTTTATTTATTAAACGCCACGATTGCAGAACTACTCAACAATAACGCCAAAGCCGTTGAATATCGCGTTGCGTTAAGTGACTTTCTCGATAGCGAATTACACAGTAGTAATAATAACCGTTTATGGGAATCTGTTTCGGTAGTACCAAACTCAGAACTTGAACTATTAATATTACGCTTTAAAACTGAAAACCCAACATTAGCGGGTTGGTATCAACTCGCAGCTCTCGCACAACAACATCGCACAGATCCAAAACTGCTAATCGAAAGCTTGCAAATATGGAAGCAAGATTACCCTCAGCATCCAGCCCTAAGTGGATTTCCTATCGAACTCGTCAAAGCGATGGCAACAACACCTTACACACCGAGTCAAATTGCAGTGCTTGCGCCCTTAACCGGTAACAGGGCGGTTGCAGGTAAGGCTATCCGAGATGGTATGCTAAGTGCTTACTACCAAGATAAGCGCGCTGAAGATATAGCATTACAATTTTATGATACCGCAACAACGAGCGCCGATACGCTTTACTTACAAGCGATTGAAGACGGGGCTGATTTTGTTATTGGACCGTTATTAAAATCAAATTTAAGCAAAGTATTACCGCTTGTTAAAGACGTACCATTAGTATCACTGAATAAATTAGTCGATGCACCAGCAGCAGATAACATCTATTACTTCTCATTAAGCTCTAATGATGAAGCTATTGCTGCAGCAAAAAAAATGCAACGCGATGGTATCAAACAGCCGTTGGTCCTAGCACCAAATAACCGTACTGGTAATCGCTTAGCAGCAGAATTTGCGCAGCAATGGGCATTACTCACTGAAGGCACCAGCGAGACTTATAAATATAAAAGCCGCAGTGATATGCAAAATACCGTTACCTCGTTATTTTCCGTTACTTCAAGTAATCAACGGATTAACTTAATGAAAAACCTCGTTGGTGCGGATATAAAATCAACGACTCGTAGCCGCCGTGATATAGATGCCATTTATATTATTGCCACGCCTTCAGAGGCGATGTTAGCAATTCCTTACATCATTACTACCCAGAACCCATACGCACCACAAGTTGCTGTATATGCAAGTTCACGAACCCATGGTAACAACCTTTCTAAAAGTCAGAGTCGTGATCTTAATGGCCTAATCTTCAGTGATATGCCTTGGTTGTTGAATCCAGATCGCGAACTAAAACAACAAACTTTGGCACTGTGGCCAAATATGTCGAAAATCCAACAAAATCTTTTTGCGATGGGCTACGATTCATTTAAATTAATCCCCAATCTGCTACAACTACGTAATTTCCCTAATTTACGTTTAGCGGGTCAGACGGGTATTCTCTATATCAATGATGATGGCATTATTGAGCGTGAGTTTAGCTGGGCTAAATACCGCTCAGGCAAGATAAAACTTGAGGAAACGGATCCTGAAACAAAATCAGCCCCGTAAACGCGGAGAATATTTTGAAGGCATAGCCGCCGATTTTTTACAGCGCCAAGGTTTAATTATCTTGGCGCGTAATTTCGCTTGTCGGCAAGGTGAGATAGACCTCATTTGCCAACACGGTGCAAGCTGTGACATAAAATCCTCGACGGCATTACCCACCTTGGTATTTGTCGAGGTAAAATACCGTCAATATACCCGTTACGGCGGTGCTATTTCTGCCATTCCGGTCGCCAAACAACGAAAATTGCGTTATACAGCGCAATATTATATGGTGCGCAACGGAATAAATGAAAACTATACCCCTTGCCGTTTCGATGTGATTGCCATTGAAGGTTCCAGTGATAATATTCAATGGATAACCAATGCTTTTTAGAGTAGATACCCATGTTAGAGCTAATTAAAGAAAATTTTACTGAAAGTATTCAAACCAAGATCGCCGCAGCCGAGGCACTACCTGAATACATCCAAAATTCAGCCATGATGATGGCACAGTGTTTATTAAACGGTAACAAGATTTTAATTTGTGGTAATGGCGCCTCAGCAAGCTTGGCACAAAACTTCTCTGCATCGCTGCTAAATCGTTACGAAACTGAACGCCCAAGTCTACCAGCGCTAGCACTGACACCTGACTGTACCTTGATGACAGCCATCGGCACTGATACCAGTTTCGACATGGTTTACTCAAAGCAGGTTAGAGCATTAGGTAATGATGGTGATATCTTAGTCGTGATCTCTGCAGGTGGTCACAGCCGTAATGTAATCACTGCAATCGAAGCCGCACTCACACGCAATATGACTATCGTCGCGTTAACAGGTAAAGACGGTGGTGAGATATCGGGGTTATTAGGCCCGCATGATGCCGAGATACGCGTACCATCGCGCCGAGAGCCAAGAATACAAGAAGTACACGCACTGATCATTAATTGCCTGTGTGACCTTATCGATCAGACATTATTCCCACAACAAGGCCACGAGGAGTAGGCATGATACTGAACAATAAATTGAAACGCTGCCTGACGATTAGCGCCATGCTATTTAGTCTTACAGCTGTCCAAGGCTGTAGTAACAGTGGCGGTTTTAGTCAATTAATTGATGATGAAACGATTACCCTCGATATCACAGCAGGACTTAACGAGAGTGACAAACAACTATTACTCAACAATAACCTACATATTCTCACGAATAGCAGCAAAGTCTTATTATCTGGTCAGGTAAGAACGGCAGAACAGCGCACTGCAATCGTGGAGATTGCCGCTAAAACAGCGTCAGTAGAGCAAGTATATAACCAGATCCGCTTAGGGCCACCAATTTCATTTGAGCGTGCAAGTAAAGACTCATGGTTAACCACCAAAGTAAAAACCAGTATCATCAATTTAAAAGATATTGAGCCGTTGAGGGTAAAAGTCATTACCGAGAATGCGGAAGTGTTTTTAATTGGCCAAGTAACTCAGGATGAAGGCGATAGGCTAGCTGAAGCGGCACGTTATGTGGTTGGGGTTGATAAAGTCATTAAAGTATTCGAATATCGTTAAGTAACATCTATATTAATAAATCAGTAGTCGTCATAAAAATAACAGTTCAAATAAAAAAGAATTAAAAACAGAGTAAAAAAAATGCAGTACTGAATTATGTCCGTCGACACATCCAAGTACTGCATATCTTTGCTAATTAAGTATTATGTTACTTAATGACCCGTAAAGCGGGTTTACCCTTCGCCGGCTTTGGACGCTCTGTTGCTTCACTCTTGTTTTCAGAGCTTACCGCAGGCGCACTAACTAACGCAGGTGTACTTTTTTCTTCACTAGGCTCAACAGCCGCTTCAGCGCTCTCTTGCTCAGCTTGATCTATATAAGCTTGTTCTGGTTCAAACATGCTACCAGCGCCGTTCTCACGTGCGTAAATAGCTGTAATCGCCGCGATTGGCACATAAACATCAAACGGTACGCCACCGAAGCGAGCATTAAAGCTCAATGCAGTATTGTTTAGCTCAAAAGCAACCACAGCACTTGGTGCAATGTTCAATACGATCTGGCCGTCTTGGACAAATTGTTGTGGTACGTAAACACCAGCAATATGCGCATCAACAACAATATGCGGTGTTAAGTCATTATCAAGTAACCACTCATAGTGACTACGTAATAAGTAGGGACGAATTGGGGTCATTTTATCCATAAATTACATTAACATTCTCATTTCGCGTTCTTGTTCAGTTAAAGATGCTTGGAATGATTCACGATCGAATACTCGTAGCATATAGTTCTTTAACTCACTTGCAGCTTGGCCTGGAAGATCAATACCTAATTCAGGTAAACGCCATAATAGCGGTGCCATGTAGCAATCTACTAAGCTGAATTCTTCACTCATGAAGTATGGGTATTCAGCAAAAATAGGGCTAATACTCATTAATGCTTCTTGTAGTTGCTTACGCGCTACAGCAGCTTCTTCAACAGAGCCTTTCATGATCTTAGTTACTAATGAATACCAATCATTTTCGATACGGTGCATCATTAGACGGCTGCTACCACGAGACACAGGGTAAACCGGCATCAATGGTGGATGCGGGAAACGCTCATCCAGATATTCCATAATGATACGTGAGTTATATAATGTTAATTCACGATCGATTAATGTCGGTACTGTTTGGTAAGGATTTAAATCGATTAAATCTTCAGGTAGATTGTTACGGTCAACCTGATGAATATCAACACTTACGCCTTTTTCAGCTAGAACGATTCGAACTTGATGACTATATAGATCAGTCGGCTCCGAATACAACACCATAACTGAACGTTTATTTGCAGCTAATGCCATGCCACCTCCAATAAATTGTAAACACAAACGCCAATGGTAGCCTAAACTAGCATTGGCGGTACGTAATTCTTTTACCAGCAACTTTTACAAGTAATGCGGCAACATCTTAGTGATTAGTGGATATCACGCCAGTATTCACGGTTCAAGAACCAACAAAATACAAGTAAGATAAGTAAAAATCCAATAACCCAGTAGCCCATTTCTTGACGTTCAAGTTGATTTGGCTCTGCTGAGTAAACTAAGAAGTTCACTAAGTCTAACATAGCTTCATCAAACTCTTCTGCTGATAACTCACCGTTTCCATCGGGGCTTAGGTAGCTAGTCAGAATTTCACCTGTTGCAACACCATTGGCATCAACAACTGCGGTTTCTTTAACAATTCTAGCACCTTCCGGCAAATCTAGCTCTTCTTCGTTATGTTTTATTTCTAAAAGACGTGCTGTACCTTGCAATTCTTCAAGTACATGCGGCATACCTACACTTGGGAACACCACATTATTCACGCCAAATGGGCGTGTTTCGTCGATATAGAAAGAACGCAGATAAGTATAAACCCAATCTGCACCACGAAGACGGGCTTCAAGTGTTAGGTCAGGTGGTGGAGCACCGAACCATTTAGCACCACTTTCAGCTGGCATCGCCGTTTTCATTAATGAACCAACTTTAACGCCAGTAAATACCAAGTTTTCAGACATTACAGCACGATCGATACCCAGATCGTCAGCAACACGTGAATAACGCTGATATTGTGTCGAGTGACAAGTAGAACAATAATTCATGAAGATTTTAGCACCATTTTGCAGTGATGCTTTATCTCTTAAATCATAGTTCGCGTCATCTAAGTGAGCGCCACCGCCAGCTGCAAATGCAGCCATCGGCACGAGGGTAAGTAACGCGATAAATAATTTTTTCATTACATTGTCACCCTTTTTGGTAATGGTTTAGTGGTTTCGTTCTTACTGTATAACCACAGTAGAGCGAAGTAGCCAAAGTAACCTAACGTTGTAATTTGCGACAAGATTGTACGACCGGGTGTTGGCGCCAATGTGCCTAATACACCTAAGATTATGAAACAAATAACAAATTGCGTTAAGTTTAGTTTGTGCCAAACACTACGGTAGCGAATTGATTTCACTTTACCGCGATCTAACCAAGGCACTAAGAATAACATTACAATCGCAAGACCCATCATGATCACGCCACCTAGTTTATCAGGTACCGCACGTAGGATTGCGTAGAATGGTGTAAAGTACCAAACAGGGGCAATATGATCAGGCGTTTTCAGTGGATTCGCCGCTTCAAAGTTTGGCGCTTCCAAGAAGTAACCACCACCTTCAGGCATGAAGAAGATCACAATACTACATAAGATCATCATCACAACAACAGCAACAGTATCATGCACTGTGTAGTAAGGGTGGAATGGAATACCATCTTTCGGCCAACCATTTTCATCTTTATTTTCTTTGATTTCAATGCCGTCAGGGTTATTCGAACCAACGTGATGCAATGCCACGATATGTAAGAATACCAGTACCACAAGTACTAATGGCACAGCAATTACATGCAATGCAAAGAAACGGTTTAGTGTTGCACCAGAGATAACGTAATCACCACGGATCCAAAGTGTTAAGTCATCACCAATTACTGGAATTGCACCAAATAATGAAATAATAACCTGTGCACCCCAGAATGACATTTGACCCCATGGTAGTAAGTAACCCATGAAAGCTTCAGCCATTAGCGCTAAGAAGATTAAGCAACCAAAGATCCACAATAACTCACGTGGTTTCTGGTATGAACCATACATAAGACCACGGAACATGTGCAGATAAACCACAACAAAAAATGCTGACGCACCTGTTGAATGCATATAACGCAGCAACCAACCAAATTCAACATCACGCATGATGTATTCGATTGATGCAAATGCACCTTCACCCGATGGGTTGTAGTTCATTGTTAGCCAAATACCCGTTAGGATTTGGTTAACAAAGACAATCGTTGCTAGAATGCCAAAATAGTACCAGAAGTTAAAGTTCTTCGGCGCTGGATATTGGCCAGCATGTTTATTCCACGTATCCGTCATTGGGATACGTTCATCAATCCATTTGACTAATGACATTAGGCAGCTCCCTTATCTACGCCAATTAGAATAGTAGTCGCATCCACATAATAATGTGGCGGTACAACAAGATTCAACGGTGCAGGTACACCTTGGAATACACGACCAGCCATATCAAATTTAGAACCATGACATGGGCAGAAGAAACCAGAAGAAACACCTTCGACTTGTTCGCCAAAGCTGTCAGGCAGGTAAGTTGGTGAGCACCCTAAGTGAGTACAAATACCAACAGCTACAAATAAGTCCGATTTAATCGAGCGGTATTTGTTTTGTGCGTAACTTGGTTGTTGTTCTTGTTCTGATGCTGGATCGCGTAACGAACCATCATGCTGTTCAAGTTCGTTTAGTACGCTTTCTGTACGTGATACAACCCATACAGGTTTACCTCGCCATTCAACTCGAATTAACTGACCAGGTTCAATTTTACTAATATCAACTTCAACCGGAGCGCCAGCTGCTTTAGCTTTAGCACTCGGGTTCCAAGATTTGATAAAAGGTACGGCTGCGCCGACAGCTCCAACACCACCCACTACACAAGTAGCAGCAGTTAAAAAGCGACGACGACCAGAATCAACAGGCGCATTGCTCATCCAATTATTCTCCCATTCGGACTCAGCGCAAATTATTTTTATTATCTTGCAGTGAATACCATTTCAAAAAAGATAACTTTTTATTAGCTAAAAAAGTTACATAAATGCCGTTGAATTTTAATTAATTGGTTACATTTTTACAAGGACAATGAGACATTAATCATGGATTTTCAGTGATTAAGTCAATATCTGTCGCTTATGACCCAGTAAATAGAGCAAGACGCTCTGTTTCTAGGTTAGCAACAGTCATACCTGCAAGAAACAACATCTTATTTAACAAAGCTGTAACTGTGTCAATTAAATAAAACACAAAAAAAAGGCAAAAAAAAGCCTGGCATATGCCAGGCTTTCGTCGCAATAAAGCGCACCACAAAAAACGAATTAACGTTTTGAGAACTGTGGACGTTTACGTGCTTTTCTAAGACCAACTTTCTTACGTTCAACTTGACGAGCATCACGAGTAACAAAACCAGCTGCACGTAGAGTAGGACGTAAAGTTTCGTCATATTCCATTAGTGCGCGAGTGATACCGTGACGGATTGCGCCAGCTTGACCAGTAGTACCACCACCAGAAACAGTGATGTTTAGGTCGAATTTGTCTTGTAGTTCAACTAATTCTAGTGCTTGACGAACAACCATACGAGCCGTATCACGACCAAAATAAACTTCTAAAGAACGTTTATTGATTGTTAATTGACCAGTACCAGCTTTCATGAATACACGAGCTGTTGAACTTTTACGACGACCAGTGCCGTAGTATTGATTTTCTGCCATTTGCTTAAATTCCGTAAATTAGATGTCTAGAACTTGTGGTTGTTGAGCAGCATTGTTGTGCTCTGGACCTGCGTATACTTTCATCTTACGGAACATTGCACGGCCTAGAGGACCTTTTGGCAACATACCTTTAACCGCAGACTGGATAACACGCTCTGGAGCTTTTTCAATAAGCTTTTCGAAGCTAATTGATTTAATGCCGCCAATGTAACCTGTATGCGAGTAGTAAATTTTACCTTTCGCTTTGTTACCAGTTACAACGATTTTTTCACAGTTTACAACGATGATGTAATCACCTGTATCAGCGTGAGGAGTGTACTCAGGCTTATGCTTTCCGCGTAAGCGAGTAGCGATTTCAGTCGCAAGACGGCCTAAAGTTTTACCTTCAGCGTCAACAACGAACCATTCACGTTTGATCGTGCTTGGTGTAGCAACAAAAGTTTTCATTTATATTGAACCCAATAAAATTTGTTTAAACTATCACATATAGTTATCTATATATGAACTATATACCTTGCTCATCCCTTCGAATAAGTACATGGCGTCATTAGGACAAGGAACCACCACAGCACCTTGTTCGTGGGCAGCGCGTATTATAAAGAGAAATGAGCGAAATTTCACCTATATTTTAAAAAAATATAGATTTATCTCAAAAAACATCAGTATTGTATCAAAAAAACGGCTGGAATATCTCTTATTTCCGCAATTTAACTTGATGAACTTGATGATTTAGGTCTTTAGTTAGAATGAGGTTAGCACGTTCTCGTGTGGGTAAGATATTTTCTACTAAATTTTTACCGTTAATTGTACGCCAAATGTTCAATGCTACGTCTTTTGCTTCCTGTTCATCTAATTTAGCATAATGGTGGAAGTACGAGCTCGAATCAGTAAAAGCACTTTCACGTAATTGTAAAAATCGTTGTACGTACCAATTTTCTAAGTTTTCAGTGTCTGCATCGACATAAATAGAAAAGTCGACAAAATCAGATACAAACACACGATGCGGATCATTTGGATATTCGAGTCCAGACTGCAGTACATTTAACCCTTCGAGGATAACGATGTCGGGTTGCTCAACAACAACTTCTTTATCCGGCTCGATATCATAAGAGAAATGAGAATAGACAGGTGCGGTAACACGGGCATTACCAGATTTTATATCAGCAACAAACTTAACCAATGCGTTAATATCATAACTTTCCGGAAAGCCTTTACGCTTCATCAAATCATGTTCTTTTAGATGTGCATTTGGGTAGAGGAAACCATCGGTCGTAATCAAGGCTACCTTTGGGTGCTCGCTCCAGCATTGCAATAACGCTTGTAAGATCCTAGCCGTGGTGCTTTTACCGACCGCGACACTACCAGCAAGGCTGATAATATAAGGCACCTTACCGACTTTACGCCCTAAGAACTGATCGCGCACAAAGCGACGTTGAATACGATTAGTAACATATAAATTAAGCAAACGTGATAATGGCAGGTAAATGTCACACACTTCTTCAATCGAAACGCGTTCATTAATACCTTGTAACTGCTTTAATTCGAGTGCCGATAAGGTCAGTGGTACTGACTCACGTAATTCAGCCCAATATTCCCTGTCGAACACTTGATATGGTGAGTAATTCATTAACCTAAAAGCCTATTTAACGCTCTAATAATCACTTACTTCTCGTATTTAGAAGCAAGCCTTTGCATGAACTTAATGACGTAATAACACTATATACGTCACCTTGTCGGTTCATGTCCGCCGAAACAATAGCCTATATACTGACAGTAACTCAATAAATAAATACGTTAATTAGTGTATTTATTTAAATAATGCGCACAAAAACTACCTACTTGGTGCTAAATAGCGCAGTATTTACCTGTAAATACACTTTAAGGTAGATGCTCACGGCCCAAATATTCATGGGATTGCATTTCTTGTAAGCGTGATAAACAGCGGCGAAACTCGAACTCTAATAAGCCAGTGGTGTAGAGTGCTGACATTTCTAGCTCAGCAGACATAATTAAAGTCACGTTACGTTCATAAAACTCATCAACCATGGCAATAAAACGGCGCGCGATATCGCCTGTTAACGGCCCCATCTGCTTTACATTCGCCAGCAGCACCGTGTGGTAGATACGCGATATTTCCATATAATCAACTTGGCTACGAGGACCTCCACATAATTCAGCAAAATCAATCATCAACACACTATCAGCTTCTGCTAGCGTGGTAATTTGACGATTTTCAATATCGATAGGCTGATGATAGCTACGTGGTTCACAAGATAACTGTTGGAAGTATTGGTCTAAATTCTGTTGCGCAGCATTGTCTAGCGGGAAATGATAGATCTCAGCTTGCTCCAATGTACGTAAGCGATAATCAACCCCACTGTCGACATTAATAATATCGCAGTTTTGATTAATTAAATGAATAGCAGGTAAAAAACGCGCGCGTTGCAAGCCATTACGATAAAGCTCATCAGGAATAATATTCGATGTCGCGACAAGAATAACCTGATGTGCAAATAGCTCTTCAAATAAGGTGCCTAAAATCATCGCATCGGTGATATCCGACACAAAGAACTCATCAAAGCAGATAACGCGTGTTTCACTGGCTAATTTCTTAGCTATAATTTTTAGTGGATCTTTTTGTTGCGTTAAACCTTTTAGCTCTTGATGCACTCGATGCATAAAGCGGTGAAAATGAATGCGGGTTTTATTTTCAAATGGCAGACAATCGTAGAAAGTATCCACTAAATAGGTCTTACCTCTTCCTACGCCCCCCCAAAAGTAAATGCCTCTCACTGGATTACTCGCTATCGCCTCAGGCTTTGCAGTGAACGCTTTTAATTTACTCAGAAAACTACGTTTAACAGGTGCTTCAGGCACCGCTAACAATTCATCAAACAGGCGCTGTAATGCCATTACTGCATTTTCTTGCGCTGCATCGAACATAAAATCAGGGCGCTTTAAATCCTGTCGATATTTCTCTATTGGGGTCATTTTAATTGCTAATCCTTTACTGTTTTTAACGCTTTGTTCACAACGCATTAATAATAATCAATGCTACCATGTTGTATTCTTTTGAAATACACTATTTTAAAACTAAGGCCGTTATATTAAAGTATCGAAATAAGCGTCCCATACTTGGACTTAGTAGAATAAAAATTAACTGAGTAGAATTCAAATTTCCATTTAACGAGGTGTATATGCCCTATCTTGAAATACTAATTAGTCTGGTTATCGGTATTGTTATCGGTTTTGCTATCGCGAAAGTAAGCAACACAAAAGATCAAACAGGGAAATTTAAGGGTAAGTTATTAGCCAAAGAAGCTGAGATCGAACAATACAAGCATGATGTTAATGAGCACTTCAACAGCACTGAAGCATTATTAATGAAATTATCAGATAGCTACGTAGAAATGCAGCAGCATTTGGCGAGTAACGCCAAGCATTTATTAGATAATGTTGCCGTCAAAGATATCCCTTTTCAGGCCAAAGAAGTACTTGATCCAGCAGAGCCTATTGAAGGTCAACCAAAAGATTACTCAAGCACCAGTTCAGGCTTACTAAACAAATAACTTGAACTTTTACCTTTGACCTATACCTAACTGTTTATACTTATAATTTAAAAAGGCTTAAATTGTTATGGTATCGAAGTTACAGTGTAAAACTCTTATTGCTTTGACGTTAAGCGCTGCAATGGGGTTAACAAGTCTATCTGCAACAGCTGCACATCCGTTCGCTGTTGCAGGTCAGCCACTACCAAGTCTTGCGCCAATATTGGAGCAAGTAACACCTGCTGTCGTCAACATATCAGTCTCGGGAACTAAAGTATCCCAACAACAGATCCCAGAAGCATTCCGCTATTTTTTTGGACCTAATGGTCCAGGTTCTCAGCAACAAGCACAGCCATTTCAAGGGCTCGGTTCTGGCGTAATTATCGATGCTAAAAAAGGCTATATTCTTACCAATAATCATGTCATTGCTGATGCCGATAAGATCCAGGTCATGCTCAAAGATGGCCATGAGTATGAAGCCAAGCTTATCGGGGCTGATAAAGGCAGTGATATTGCCTTACTACAAATTAAAGCTAAAAATTTAGTGGCGATTAAATTCGCGGATTCAGACAAGTTACGCGTTGGTGATTTCACTATCGCAATTGGTAATCCATTTGGTTTAGGCCAAACGGTTACATCCGGTATTGTCAGTGCGTTAGGCAGAACTGGTTTACAATTAGAAAACCTCGAAAACTTCATTCAAACCGATGCCGCGATTAATAGTGGTAACTCTGGCGGCGCGTTAGTTGACTTACGAGGTGAATTAATCGGTATTAATACCGCAATATTAGGCCCTAATGGCGGTAACGTGGGGATTGGTTTTGCGATCCCTGCCAATATGGCCAACAACCTAGTGCAACAAATTATTGAGCATGGTGAAGTACGTCGTGGTTTATTAGGCGTAGCTGGACAAGAGTTGACAGCTGATCTTGCCAAGGCATTTGATATTGATGTGCAATACGGCGCTTTCATTAACCAAGTCACCCCAGATTCTGCCGCAGCGGAAGCTGGATTAGTCGCTGGTGATATTATTGTCAGCGTTAATAATAATCAAATTCGTAGCTTCAGTGAGCTCAGAGCACGCATTGGTACTTTGGGGCCAAATAAAAAAATCACTCTCGGCATTGTCAGAGACGGTAAACAAATTATCGTTAACGCAACGCTCAAACCAGCCGATAGCCAACTTGCTAATGCCAGCAATTTACACCCGAGTCTGGAAGGCGCAACCTTGGTTAGCACTGAAAAAAATAAAGGCGTGATGATTTCTGACGTACAAGCACGCTCAATCGCGGCAGCATCAGGACTCAAACAAGGCGACATTATTATAGGTGTGAATAAAGACCAAGTTAAAAATCTAGCCCAATTACGTAAGTTACTGAGCAAAGATAAAACCACTCTGGCACTTAACATTCAACGTGGTGAGCAACACTTATTCCTGGTATTACGCTAGGACTTACATCACTTTGCATATTTTTTCTCACATTATCTTAGAAAGAGATGCTATTCTCTACGTTGCTATTTTTAATGAGTAACGTGGGGATATTTCAGTGCAAAATTTGTGGTCATATGTTTCAAAAAGTATCCTCCTCGGTATTGCGGTCGCCGCGGTACTGTTGTTAGCGTTGCCACAATTACAGAACAAACAAGGTTTAGCACTCAGCCAGCCCTTTTCATTAGGCCTTAATGAACAAATGAGTTTTTCTGCTGCGGTAAAACGTGCTGCGCCATCTGTTGTTAATATCTATACACGTACCTACCAAAAATCAACGATTAACAGTAAAGCCACCTTGCGCCCGCAAAGTCTCGGGTCTGGTGTGATCATGAATAAAAAAGGCTACTTACTGACAAATTATCACGTTATCGCGGATGCCGACCAGATCATTGTCGCGCTGCAAGATGGTCGTTTCTTTACTGCCGAGTTAATCGGTTTTGACCGCTATACCGATCTCGCGGTACTCAATATAGATGCCAAAAATTTACCTAGCATCCCACAAAGTAAACACGAGCAAACCAACATTGGTGACGTCGTACTTGCTATTGGTAACCCGTATAATTTAGGTCAAACCATTACTCAAGGGATTATCAGTGCCAGAGGCCGTATTGGCATGAGTACCACAGGCCATCAAAATTTTTTACAAACTGACGCTGCAATTAATGAAGGTAACTCAGGCGGCGCACTAGTGAATAGCTTAGGTGAATTAGTGGGTATTAACACAGCTTCATTTCAGGTTGCAGAAAATGTTGAAACCATGGGCATTAGCTTTGCAATACCCTACCCGCTGGCAGTTAAAATTATGGATGCCTTGATTGCAAATGGTCGTGTCATACGTGGTTACTTAGGTATCGAAGGGACATCGATCAATACAGTGATGGCTAAATTACTCGGATTAAAAGCTAATCAGGGCATAGTAGTGCAGAATACAGCACCAGATTCACCCGCTGAAAAAGCCGGTCTTATCTCTGGCGATGTGGTGATCAAGTTTAATGATACCGAGATCGATAATGTTATTTGGTTAATGGATTCGGTTGCTGAGCAGCGTCCAGGTGCAAAAATTAACTTAACCGTTATACGTGACGGTAAGCAGTTCGATATCTCGGTGACCCTAGGTGAGCTGCAGGCACTACAACCGCAACCGTAAGGCCTCAATTGTAAGGTCAGGGGCATACTAGAGTATGCTTTTTTATTACGAGAACTAACTATAAAATACAGCAACAAAAAAGGCGCATATCAATGCGCCTTTTTATATATAATAACTAATTACACGTTATTAATACTTACTCATACGACAACTATTAGCCTTCAATACGGGTAATGTTACCGCCTAAGCCTTGCAGTTTATCTTCAATAAATTCATAGCCACGATCGATGTGATAAATACGCTCAACCGTTGTCTCGCCTGTCGCAAGGAAACCAGCGATAACGAGACTTGCAGATGCGCGTAAGTCCGTTGCCATCACTTGTGCGCCAGTCAAACTATCAGTATCACGGCAAATTGCTGTATTACCTTCCAGCTCAATGTCAGCACCCATACGCGCTAATTCAGGCACGTGCATGAAACGGTTTTCAAAAATCGTTTCAATGATCGTTGATGTGCCTTTCGCCACTGTATTTAATACCGTGAACTGCGCTTGCATATCCGTTGGGAAACCAGGGTAAGGTACAGTCTTGATATTTACTGCTTTTAATTCGCGGCCTTGCATATCAAGTGTGATCCAATCATCGCCAGTCGTGATTGCAGCGCCGGCTTCTTCAAGCTTAAGCAATACAGCATCCAGTAACGAAGGGTCTGTTTTATGACATGTGATCTTGCCACCCGTTACTGCAGCAGCAACAAGGAAAGTACCCGTTTCAATACGATCAGGTTGTACTGCATAAGTACCACCGTGCAAGGCTTCAACGCCTTCAATCGTTAAGACATCAGAACCAATACCAGTGATTTTAGCACCTAACGTATTTAAGAAATTAGCTAAATCAACCACTTCAGGTTCTCTCGCTGCATTCTCAATAGTCGTGATACCTTCAGCAAGGACCGCTGCCATTAATAGGTTTTCAGTACCCGTTACGCTAACCATATCCATTAAGATACGCGCGCCTTTTAAACGGCCATCAACGCGAGCTTTAATATAGCCTTCTTCAACGTTAATGTTTGCTTGCATCATTTCTAAACCATGAATGTGTAGATTCACTGGGCGAGCGCCAATTGCACAGCCACCCGGTAAAGAAACATCTGCAGTCGAGAATTTAGCCGTTAAAGGACCAAGCGCTAAAATTGATGCTCGCATGGTTTTAACTAATTCATATGGGGCTTTTTGACAGTTAACCGTACCAGCAGTGATAACAACATCACCCTCTGCATTACGCTCTGCTTGCGCACCCAGTTCACGTAACAACTGTAACGTGGTTTTAATATCTCTTAATTCTGGCACATTCTTAAGAATGATAGTTTCATCACTTAGTAACGTTGCAAATAGAATCGGTAGTGCCGCGTTCTTAGCACCCGAAATAGTCACATCGCCATTTAACTGACAAGGACCTTTAATTAAAAACTTATCCATTCTAATCCAGCCTAAGAAGGTAATATAAATTTACGTTCGCGAATCCATTCTTCAGGTGTGTATGCCTTGATGGTTAACGCATGAATACTATTTGATGCAATTTGCTCTTTTAATGGCGCATAAATAGCTTGTTGTTTTTTTACACGGCTCATACCGACAAACATCTCGGCGACAGCAATAACGTCGTAGTGGCTGCCTTCACCTTTCACGTGTAATTCCTGGAACGTATACTCATTTTCCAGCAATGTTTTTAATTCTTGAATATCCATAATACTAAAATCCTGTAATGCCGCCATTCTAAGCCAAGTTAAAAACTCTACATGCCACGATCGCAAACTGACTAAAACGATAGAGCAGCATGTTTAGTTTTAAGTGAATGACGTTCTAAATGAGAGAATCGCGCTTAAAACTAAAGTATTAAAATAGCCCAGTATTCTAAAAGCAATCGCTTTAATACACAATCCAAAACTATCACTAAGTCACGATTTTTAGGGCGTGATCATTCGATAGTCGACAAGATTTAACAATTTAGCTTTTCTTTCCGTTAAAAAAGACCGAAAATAGTACTCTTTTTTATCAACTTTTTAATTGGCCGATGTTAACTACAAATATTATTATTTTAATTCTGGGATTGATTGGACTTGTCATCAGTGCCGATAAATTCGTCTATGGCGCTGCTGGATTAGCCCGAAATCTTGGTATCTCACCGCTTATCATTGGCCTTACTATTGTAGCGATGGGTTCATCTGCACCAGAAATGATGGTCGCTGTATCGGCATCGCTAAATGGCGCTCCCAATACGGCAATCGGTAACGCGATTGGTTCAAACATAACCAACATAACCTTGGTTTTAGGCTTAACCGCATTATTAAAACCCTTACTCGTCGGCTCTGCAACCATCCGTAGAGAGATCCCGATGGTATTAATTACCACGATACTTGCCGGTGTTGTGCTTTGGGATTTAAAACTAGAAATGTATGAAGGTGTAATTTTATTATTATTATTCTTCATTACGATTCTAACGTTAACAATTTTAGCATTAAAGCGTCCAAGTGATGATCCGATTGCCGACGAACACAATGATGACGTACCTGAAGGCGTGCCAACTTGGAAAGCAGTGGCATGGTTAATTTTCGGTATGATCGCCCTGCCTGTTAGCTCTAGCTATCTTGTCGATTCAGCAGTCGTGATCGCACAATACTATGGCATGAGCGATTTAGTTATCGGCCTGACTATTATTGCGATAGGCACGAGCTTACCAGAACTTGCAGCATCAATAACCGGCGTTTTAAAAGGTGAAGATGACCTGGCAATGGGGAATATCATTGGGTCTAACATCTTCAACATTTTAGCCGTATTATCGTTACCAGGTATTTTAGCACCAGGTATGATTGATCCCGCGATTATTAGTCGTGACTTCTACTACATGCTCGGCGCAACGATCGTGATGCTATTAATGGCCATCGGCTTTAGAGGCCGTCCAGGTCGTATCAACCGTATTGAAGGTGGCGTGCTATTGGCTGGTTTTGTCGCGTATCAAGTTATTATATTTAGTAGTATTTAGTCATTATTGCTATTCTAGGCTAAGTATCAAATCGTATATTTATTAGGAAATAACCATGTCGAGTCAGTTCAATTATTGTCAAAGTGCGCTTAATGTCATTGAAATAGAAGCCGCTGCGATCACGCAATTAGGTCAATATATTGATACGACCTTTACAGGTGCTTGTGAGTTACTTATCGCCTGTAAAGGCAAGGTTATTGTAACCGGCATGGGAAAATCAGGGCATATTGCTAACAAAATTGCGGCGACACTCGCCAGCACCGGGACGCCAGCATTCTTCGTGCATCCCGGTGAAGCCAGTCATGGCGATCTGGGCATGATCGAACGTGAAGATGTGGTCATCGCCCTCTCAAATTCAGGTGAGTCTGATGAAATATTAGCACTGTACCCAGTATTAACCCGTTTAAGCATACCGATCATTGCGATAACGGGTAACACCAATTCAACCATGGCTCGTGAAGCAACCGTTAGCTTATGTGTTAAGGTCGATAAAGAAGCTTGCCCATTAGGATTAGCACCAACCTCGAGCACCACTGCAAGCTTAGTCATGGGGGATGCTATTGCCGTCTCTTTACTTGAAGCGAAAGGTTTTACAGCCAATGATTTTGCCTTATCTCACCCAGGCGGTAGCTTAGGTCGTAAGTTATTACTGCGTATTTCCGACATTATGCATAAAGGTGACGGCATACCAAGCGTACAACAAAACGAAACGATTTCTGATGCCTTATTAGAAGTGTCTCGAAAAGGCCTAGGGATGACCGCTGTCACGAACGCCGATAAGCTGGTTGGTATTTTCACTGACGGTGATTTACGTCGTATTTTAGATGCACGTATAGATATTCACCAAACCCCTATCAGTGCAGTAATGACCGAAAGGTGTGTTACTATTAATGAACATATATTGGCTGCAGAAGCCCTCGCCGTCATGGAAAATAAGAAAGTTAACGGCTTAATTGTTGTTAATGAAAAACAAGAACCAGTCGGCGCCTTCAATATGCATGACTTACTACGCGCAGGTGTACTATAAAATGATCAACACGTTATACGGTCCAATCTCACAAGATATTTTAACTAAAGCAAAAACATTAAAGCTGCTTATTTGCGATATAGATGGTGTTTTTTCTGATGGTCGAGTGTATATGGGTAACGATGGCGAAGAGCTGAAAGCATTCCATACCCGTGATGGTTTTGGGGTTAAATCGCTACTTAATGCAGGTATTGAAGTCGCGGTCATCACCGGCCGTCAATCAACGATTGTCGCTAACCGTATGCAAGGGTTAGGGGTTAAGCACGTCTATCAAGGCCAGGACAACAAAGTCGTTGCCTTTAACATGCTGCTTGAAAAATTAAACATATCACCAGAACATGTAGCCTATATTGGTGATGATGTTATCGATTTACCGGTAATGAATCTATGTGGGCTCAGTGTTGCGGTTGCAGATGCACACCCATTAGTCAAAAAAGGTGCTGATTTTAGCACCTCTATTCGCGGTGGTTTTGGCGCAGTAAGAGAACTCGCAGACCTGATCTTATTAGCGAAAGGGATTTTAGACCAAGCACAAGGTACTTCGGTATGAATCGACAAAATGTAGGAATAGTAATCCTCTTTTTGTGTGCCCTTGGGATATGGCGATTTTTTTCGCCTAATGAAGAAATAACAGCACCAACATCAACCGAATATCAACCTGATTTTACTGCACAAGTTCTCCGTAGCGTTGAATTTAGCCTTGAAGGAAAAATTATACGTCGCACTTTTGCAGATAGCATGGAGCATTATGGTGAGTTAGGCATGACAATGTTCACTAACCCCGTTATCATCCTTTATGATGAAAATGCACAAGCGACGTGGAAGATCAAAGCTAAAGAAGGTAACTTTAGCAGTGAAGATGTCGCCATATTACGCGATGATGTTATCATCAAAAACATGGCTAAAAATGATTATATCGATGTCATCACAACCAGTTATTTACAATTAGAACTCGCCGAAAATTTGGTGCGTAGCGATCAATTAATTACCATTACTGGCGACTTGTTTAATCAAACAGGCATTGGCCTGGAAGGTGATTTAAAACAAGAATACATGACAATCCTTAAGCAAGTTGAAGCGATTTATACTAATGATGAAAAAATATAAAGTTTTACTGTTAACATTATTCATGAGTAATTCAGCACTCGCATTAGAGTCTGATTTCCAAGAAAATGTTGTCGTGAATGCCAAACGTCAAGAAGTGTTTATTAAAGAGAACCGCGTTATCTTTTATGATAATGTGGTGGTAACTCAAGGCACTATATTAATTCATGCTGATAAACTAACGGTATTAAGCTCTAACGGCAAAGGCACCGAAGTAATGATAGCGACGGGGAACGTAGCTACTTTTTACCAAGAACTAGATGACGGTAAAAAAATTAACGCTGAGTCTAACGAGATCCGCTATGAACTTGGCAAAAAACGCTTAACCTTGTCAAAGAATGCCCGTTTACGCCAAGCTGATAGTGAAGTTAAAGGTGACAAGATCATCTACCAAATTGATAAACAAGAAATGATAGCCGAGAGTGGCAAAAATGAATCCGATCGCGTGATCACTATTTTCACTCCTGAAGACACCAAAACTAAGTAGAGTAAGTAAATTCATATGGCGCGTTTAAAAGCATCACACTTAGCAAAAAGTTACAACAAACGTAAAGTGGTTTCAGATGTGAGTCTGGAAGTTGAATCCGGCCAAATTGTTGGCTTACTTGGGCCTAATGGCGCAGGTAAAACCACTACCTTTTACATGGTGGTTGGCTTAGTAAAGCGAGATCATGGACAAATCTTCATCGATGACCAAGAATTAACCCATGAGCCTATGCATATTCGCGCACAGCAAGGTATTGGCTACTTACCACAGGAAGCCTCTATTTTTCGCCGCTTATCAGTAACAAAAAATATCATGGCTATTTTGGAATTACGCACAGAATTAAGCCGTTTTGAACGTGAAGAAAAATTAGAAGAATTATTAGAAGAATTTCATATCACCCATATCCGCGACAGTTTAGGTATGAGCTTATCAGGTGGTGAACGCCGTCGTGTAGAGATTGCTCGCGCACTCGCTGCAGATCCGAAGTTTATCTTATTGGATGAACCATTTGCTGGCGTAGATCCAATTTCGGTTGGCGATATTAAGAAAATCATTCAGCATTTACGTGACCGCGGTTTAGGTGTGTTAATTACCGATCATAACGTACGTGAAACGCTTGATGTATGTGAACATTCATATATTGTTAGCCATGGACATTTGATCGCTTCAGGTACTTCTGAAGAAATTTTATCCAATGAAAAAGTAAAAGAAGTATATCTTGGAGATCAATTCCGACTATAGTTTGATATTGATATTTAGCCGCATTAAGGAAGAGAGAGTAGTCGTTAGATGAAGCCATCATTACAACTTAGGATGAGTCAATCTCTGGCAATGACGCCACAGTTACAACAAGCGATTCGATTATTACAACTATCGACCTTGGAGTTACAGCAAGAGATCCAAGAAGCGCTAGATAGCAATCCACTATTAGAACAAGAAGATCCTCATGAGTCGCCCGCTAACGACGCAGATAATCATAACGCGCATGATGACCACAACCATGATGCTAATAATGATGCAGCGCCGACCGATAGCAGTCAAATTGAAGTGGGCGATGCGCTTGCCAGTGAATCGATGCCCGATGAACTACCCAATGACAGTAACTGGGATGACGTTTACACCCCACAAATACAAAACCACAGTAGCGGCAGCGCCGGAATTGATGGCCTAGATCAAGTTTACCAAGGTGAAACCAGCGAAGGTTTATACGAACATTTGATGTGGCAAATGGAGCTAACCCCTTTTTCTGACATCGATCACGCGATTGCAGTCGCAATTATTGACGGTATTGATGATCACGGTTATCTCACTCAAACTTGTGAAGAGATCCTGAACAGCGTTGATATCGACCACCAAGAAGTGGACGCTAACAACGATGCCAAGATTGAATTAGACGAAGTCGAAGCGGTACTAAAACGTATTCAGCACTTTGATCCCATCGGCGTAGCAGCACGTTCACTGCAAGAATGTTTATTGATCCAACTCCAACATTTACCTAAAAATACCCCTTGGTTAAGCGAATGTCAGCAAATAATCCAATCTCATATGGATTTATTAGGCAATCGCGACTACCGTCAATTAAGCCGTAAAACAAAATTAAAAGAACCCCAGCTCAAAGAGATCATGCAATTAATTCAGAGCTTGGAACCAAGACCAGGCAATGTCATTGATCAAACAGAAGGGCTTTACGTTATACCTGACGTGTTAGTAAAGAAAAAAAATAATCAATGGGTGGTAGAGTTAAATCCTGACATTGTGCCAAGATTAAAGGTGAACAATGAATATTCTAATCTTTCGACAGGTAACCGCAACAGCAGCGATGGGCAATTTGTTCGCACCCACGTCCAAGAAGCAAAGTGGTTTATTAAAAGTTTAGAAAGTCGTAATGACACCTTACTAAAAGTGACAAAAAGTATCGTCCAGCGACAGGTTGATTTTTTTGAGTATGGTGATGAAGCCATGAAACCTATGGTACTCAACGATATTGCCGAAGAAGTTGAGATGCATGAATCCACGATATCACGTGTGACGACGCAGAAGTTTATGCATACCCCACGTGGGATCTTTGAATTGAAATTTTTCTTTTCAAGTCATGTAAGCACGGACAACGGTGGCGAATGTTCATCAACCGCTATCCGAGCATTAATTAAGAAATTGGTCGCGGCAGAAAATGCCAGCAAGCCATTAAGTGACAGCAAGATTGCTGATTTACTTGCTGATCAAGGTATCAAGGTCGCTCGACGTACTATTGCAAAGTATCGAGAAGCACTGAGCATACCGCCATCTAATCAGCGCAAGAGTCTATTATAGGACTCACCTAACCTTCATAAGGGAGACGTATATGCAAATTAATTTAACAGGTAGACATGTAGATATTACAGATTCACTGAAAGATTACGTTGATAGCAAGTTTTCCAAATTAGAACGACATTTCGATCACATAAACAATATCCACGTGATCTTAAATGTCGAAAAATTACTGCAGGTTGCAGAAGCAAAAATACATTTAAATGGGGGGGAAATTTTTGCCGTACATGAACATAACGACATGTATGCTGCAATTGATGGCTTAATGGATAAACTCGATAGGCAGGTCATTAAACACAAAGAAAAATTAATTCGCCATTAATTTTAGCCCCACAACAAATAACCTAAAGGAAAACCACTTTTCCTTTAGGTATTACTTTAAGTATTAATAACGCTGACATAATTAAAACATATCATATCCACACCAATTACGGGATAATGAGCATTCTTTTATATTGCTACAGCTTTAAAATTAGCAACCTAATTTTAGCTATGGTAACGATATATTCGCTGCGCAGATATGGGGACAGAACATGAAATTAATAATCGTCAGCGGCCAATCAGGATCCGGTAAATCAATTGCTTTACGGGTACTTGAAGACTTAGGCTACTATTGTGTAGACAACCTACCTGTTACCTTGCTCCCACAGCTACTACAAACCTTAAATGAAAAAACTGAAAAAGTGGCTGTCAGTATCGATGTACGTAACCTCCCAACTGACAAAAAAGAATTAAATGACATTATTACGGCGCTAAAAGCCAGCACCGACCTAACCAGTTTATTCCTCGATACCAATAAAGCTGTACTTATTAAGCGCTACAGCGAGACGAGACGACTACATCCATTAACCAAAGATGAGTTATCGCTATCTCAAGCAATTGAAATAGAGGAAAAACGCTTACGCCCTATCGCCTTGCATGCTGATTTGAAAATCGATACCACCGAGCTCAATATTCATGAGCTGAGCGAGCAAATCAAAGAACGTATTCTAGGTAAGAAAAATAATCAATTGGTGTTGGTCTTCCAATCATTTGGTTTCAAACATGGCCTACCAATGGATGCTGACTATGTATTCGACGTGCGATTTTTACCTAACCCACACTGGATCCCAGAATTAAAACCGTATACAGGTCTGGATGAACCGGTGATTAGTTACCTCAGCCAACAACCAGAAGTAATGAGTTTTGCACTGCAAATCGAAAATTTATTAACGACCTGGTTACCGCTGTTAGAAAAAAATAATCGCAGCTATGTCACTGTTGCAATTGGCTGTACTGGCGGCCAACACCGTTCTGTCTTTATTGCAGAGCAGCTAGCGAAATACTTTAAACTGCAAGATCGAATCGTGCAAACCCGTCACCAGACATTAGAAAAAAACAAACACAAGATCAGCTAAGCACTACCTTAGCCAACGTATTATCAATACCATATAATGAATTATGATATTTTATGTAAATGCTGATTATAAATACAGATTAAGCTAGAATTGTCCGCATCAGCGGGCAAGGTCTTGCACAAGAATAATAAGAATGGGGACGACATATGCTAGAACAAATGGAGCATGACAGTACACACCTGCGTTTAAGTGAAATGAATGAAGCGCTCGACAGCGGTATGTTTGTTCACGTAAAACGAATGCTCAACCAAACGCCCCCTTGTGATATTGCATTATTACTCGAATCATCACCACCAGCTGGCCGTAAAGTCTTGTGGCGGTTAACCGACTCTGAAATGCAAGGTGAGATCCTTGACGAGCTAAATGAAGACGCCAAGACCAGCATTCTAAAACTGATGGATACTGAATCACTGGTTGCTGCAACGGAAGGTTTGGATACCGATGACCTCGCCAATATTCTCCGCAGTCTACCCGATAGCATCTATCAAGAAGTTATCACGCAAATGGACACTCAAGATCGCCATCGTCTAGAAGCTGCTATGGCCTATCCAGAAGATACTGCCGGCAGCATCATGGATACGGACACCATTACTTTACGTCCTGATGTCACTGTTGATGTGATCTTACGTTATATTCGTTTGCGTGGAGAATTACCTGAAGCCACTGATACGTTATACGTTGTCGATAAAGATGACCGATTAATTGGCGATGTACCTTTAGCCATGCTACTCACGACAGATCCCAACAGTGTTATTAGCACCATCATGGATCGTCAAGCTGAAACCTTACCAGCCACGATGGATACTTCTGAAGTAGCCAAACTGTTTGAGCGTCATGATTGGATCTCAGCCCCCGTACTTGATGACTCAGGGAAATTACTCGGTCGTATTACCATTGATGACGTGGTTGATATTATCCGTGAAAATGCCGAGCATGACATGATGGGTATGGCCGGTATGGATGATGACGAGGATACTTTTGCTCCCGTTATCCAAAGTACCAAGCGTCGTACACTCTGGCTTGGGGTTAATTTAATCGCGGCACTCACAGCCGCATCCGTCTCGAATATGTTTGAAGCAACTTTAGAACAGCTAGCAACATTGGCTATTTTGATGACCATTGTCCCTAGCATGGGTGGCATAGCTGGTAATCAAACACTTGCACTGGTTATCCGTGGTATGGCGGTTGGCCATATTAGTGATGAGAATAGTCGCTGGTTAATTGGTAAAGAAGCCATGGTAGGGGCACTGAATGGCGCTATCTGGGCCATCTCTATCGCTATTATCGTGTCATTATGGAAAGGCGACCCATCTCTTGGCCTGATCATTGGTGGCGCGATGTTTATTAATATGTCGATGGGCGGATTGGCTGGCGTCGTGATCCCCCTGGTGATGAAAAAATACAATATCGACCCGGCATTGGCAGGCGGTATGGCATTAACAACGGTTACCGATGTAGTTGGTCTATTTGCCTTCTTAGGCATGGCAACGTTGGTCTACGGCGCTTAAATAACGACGGTATTTACATCACATAGTCTTATAAATAAAAAAGCCTGTGTTTCATAACACAGGCTTTTTATATTCAATACTTTTTACAGTTAATCACTAGTTGCCCGCGATCTGCATTGATTCTAATAATGTAGACCCCATCAAAATGCTACTACGCACATCAATATCGCTACCCACTGCAACAATGTTTTTAAACATGTCAGTTAAGTTACCCGCAATCGTGATCTCGTGAACAGGATATTGCAGTTCACCGTTCTCAACCCAGAAACCCGACGCGCCACGGCTGTAATCACCGGTAACAATATTCACGCCCTGTCCCATCAGCTCAGTCACTAATAAGCCCGTGCCCATTTGACGACAAAGTTGACCTAATGTTTCGCCTTTACCTGTCACGTTCCAGTTATGAATGCCACCAGCATGACCGGTTGTTTGCATACCTAACTTACGGCCGCTGTAGCTCGTTAATAAGTAGCTGTTTAAGATACCTTGCTCAACCACATTTAAATCTTTAGTGCGTACACCTTCAGCGTCATACATAGAGGATGCTAAGCCACCCATAATATGTGGACGTTCTTGGATGTTTAACCATTCAGGGAAAATTTGCTCACCCAACTTATCCAGTAAGAAGGATGATTTACGGTATAAGCTACCGCCACTGATACCCATCACAAGTTGGCCCATTAAGCTACTAGCAACATCATGGTGAAAAATGACAGGGACATTACAGGTATCAATCTTACGTGCACCTAAGCGGTCTACAGTGCGATTAACAGCTTCAGTAGCTATCTGTTCAGGTGTCCACAGTTTACTTGCGTCACGCGCCATTGAGTAGCCGTAATCACGTTCCATTGCGCCATCTTCTTCGGCAATCAATACCGAACTCATACTATGGCGAGTACTCGCGTAGCCATTTACCAGGCCATGGCTATTACCGTAGACTTTAATACTGCTGTGACTGGTAAACGCACCTTCGCTGTTCACAATACGAGGATCTTGCGCTAACGCTAAACGTTCAGTCAGGCACGCTTGCTCAATCGCATACTCAGGTTTGATATCAATCGGGTGACATAAGTCTAAGTCTGTCGGTGCAAACGCCATCAGTTCACGATCTGCCAGACCTGCAAACTCATCTTCAGCGGTGTGCAAAGCGATATCTAACGCCGCAGCCACTGTGCTTTGAATTGCAGCTTCACTTAAATCAGATGTTGATGCATTACCCTTACGCTGGCCGCGGTATACACAAATACCTAACGCGCCATCATGGTTGAATTCTACATTTTCAACTTCACCCATGCGCGTACTCACAGACAAACCCGTTTGTCGTGAAATAGCTACTTCAGCATCACTCGCGCCCGCTTTTTTGGCGATGTCGAGTGCTTGAGTAACGGCTAATTCCAATTTATTTTGTTCTAATGTAATTTGCTGTTTTAAGTTCATGGGCTCGTTTCAATTAGTTATACTGGATTTAGCATACCATGATGTGATAAAAATTCCTGCAGCAACTGCGCAATTAGCAATAAACTGATACAATTAACATATCAATCGTTTTGAAAAAGAATATTATGAGCGTAAGAGAACGAAATATTACCAGTGAAAAGTCTTACCGACGCGCTGAAGACGACGAGTTATATCAAAGTCGTGCAGAAAACAAAATTGAAATTGCCAAGACTCTGAAACTCGCTGGCGCGATCGCTTTACTCAGTAAAGCAGAAATTGCCAAGATGGGTTTTTCAGAAGAAATGCTTGCAGCAATCGTCACAGCAAGAAAAATTGTAGTACGTACTGATGCTTATAGCAGACATCTATCGTACATGTGCAAAATCATGCGTAGTGACGGTCTCGAGCCAATCCAAGCGGCATACGATAAGATCACCAATAAGTATAACCAAGCAACGGTTGAATTAGCGAAACTAGAAATAGTGCGTGATGAATTGATTGCCGGTGGTGATACTGCGATCACAGCGTTAATGGAAACCTATCCAAATGCTGACCGTCAGAAATTGCGTCTACTGATCCGCCAAGTGAATAAAGAAATTAAAGCTGAAAAGCCGCTTAAAGCAGCTAAACCAAGCAAAGAAATCTTTAAACACCTACGTGAGATTGCTGGTCTATAATATTAATTTGCCATGATGGCAACATTGATATTAACCAGTACAAACAATAAAGCCCTAACAAGTGATTCATATACTTGTTAGGGCTTTATTTTTATCTACTGCACATGACTTCAACACAGTACAAATAGCCTATTAGCTACCAGTGCCACCCACAGTCATACTGTCTAGTTTTAATGTCGGCTGACCAACACCTACCGGCACACTTTGGCCTTCTTTACCACAAATACCAACACCTTTATCTAATTCCAGATCGTTACCAACCATCGAGATATGCTGCATGGCTTCATGGCCATTACCGATCAAGGTTGCACCTTTAATCGGAGTGGTAATTTTACCATTCTCAATTAAATAAGCTTCAGACGCTGAGAATACAAATTTACCGGAAGTAATGTCCACCTGACCACCGCCAAAGTTCGGCGCATAAATGCCCTTCTCAACCGTACTGATGATCTCTTCTGGTGTATGCTCACCTGGTAGCATATAAGTATTCGTCATACGCGGCATCGGTAAATGTGCGAATGATTCACGACGACCGTTACCCGTAGATTCCACACCCATTAAGCGGGCGTTAAGTTTATCTTGCATGTAACCTTTTAAAATACCGTTTTCAATTAGCATGGTATTTTGCGTTACCGTACCTTCATCATCGATATTCAACGAACCACGGCGATTTTCTAATGTGCCGTTATCCACAATCGTACATAACTAAGATGCAACTTTTTCACCAATTTTACCCGCGTAAGCAGACGTGCCTTTACGGTTAAAGTCACCTTCAAGACCATGGCCAACAGCTTCATGCAATAATACACCAGGCCAACCAGCACCAAGTACAACAGGCATGGCACCAGCAGGCGCTTCGATTGCATCGATATTAACTAATGCCTGACGCACCGCATCTTTAGCATAACTAAATGCACGCTGCGTACCATCTACATCTTCTAAAAAGTAATCGAAACCATAACGACCACCGCCACCAGCGCCACCACGTTCACGTTTACCATTTTTTTCAATTAACACTGAGCAGTTCATACGTACTAACGGACGTACATCTGTCGCTAACGTACCATCGGTTGCCGCTACTAATATCTCTTCGTATACAGCAGACAAACTCACACTTACTTGAGTCACATTGGCATCTAAAGCACGCGCATAGACATCAACTTCATGTAACAGGTCTATTTTACGCTGTCTTTCCATACTCGCTAATGGATCTAATGGCTGATAAATCTCACTACCTTGTGGTTTACTCCACGATTTAACTTTACCTTCACCACCGCTAGCAGCAATACCACGAGCCGCTGTCGCAGACTGGGTTAATGCCTTTAAACTGATCTCGTCTGAATACGCAAAACCGGTTTTCTCGCCCGAAACGGCACGTACACCAACACCTTTCTCGATGTTAAATGAACCTTCTTTAACAATGCCGTCTTCTAAACCCCAAGACTCATGCTTGCAAGCTTGGAAATAAAGATCACCATAATCAAGCTGATTGCCCATCAATAATGACAGCGTGCTCTGCAGCTTATCGAGGTCTAACTCGGCTGGCAGTAAAATTGAATTTTCGACTTGTTCAAATCTCATTGTGATTATTACTCTTTATTTTTCAAGCTCGCCGTAAAGCGTGCATGTTGTAAAATAGGTATGTCAGCACGTACTTGTACTAACTTATGTTTATCTAATTGCGCGCAGCAGATACCACACGACGATGTTTGTTGTGCCAAACTCTCGCCCCAAGGGTTTAAGATAACCGAATGACCCCAAGTATGACGATTACCACCATGATCACCCACTTGATTAGCCGCTAACACATAGCATTGGTTCTCTATGGCTCTGGCTTGTAACAAGGGTAACCAATGCGCTTTACCTGTCGCATGGGTAAAGGCTGCGGGTAGTAATAACACATCGGCGTTAGCAGCACTGAGTGCACGAAATAATTCAGGGAAACGCAGGTCATAGCAAATAGCCATACCAACCGTTATATCTCCGCCCGTACTATCTGTAATAGTGAAAGTAGCGATCTGATCACCAGCAATAAAACTATCTGATTCTTTATAAGTTTGCTGCTTTAGCTCTTTCTTAAAACCTTGCTTAACATTTTTCTTAAATATGCTCTTATCTTGATGATCATTGCTCGCGATAGATACAGCTGGAACATGCGCATCAAATAAGTGGATCTTATGGTAATGTTGCACCAATTCCCCAGCGGGGTCAAATGCTAAACTGGTTGTATAAATCCGATCTTCAATATCACTAAGAATAGGAAAAGACCCTGCAACCAGCCAACATTGGTATTCCTTAGCCCAATCAGCAAGCTGTTGCTGTACTCGTCCTTGCCCTAATCGTTCTGCATGAGCTAAATAATCATCGCGGTGCGAAAACAAGGCAAAATTCTCTGGTAATAAGATCAAGGTCGGGGTTCCCCCTGTATCAATCAATGCCAGTTGTGATGCCACATACGCTAAGTTCGCTTTAATATCAGCACCCGAGGTCATTTGTATTGCTACTAACTGCATTACTTGTCTCCAGCCGTCTTCGGATCTGTCGCATTGATGAGTTCGTCAGGTACAGTGATCGCTTTTTGATTACGTTTAACTTCAGTAAATGTCGGATTATCAAAATCACCACTGACATTAAACTTCAGCTCCGTAATAACTTCCACCACGGGCTCCAAAATTTTCGATAACGCGAAGACGGCTAATGCAGTCGTAGGCGTTACCGCAAATGCAGCCAATACCGGTAGACTCGAAGTAACATCTGGAAAAAAGCTTAAGTTATAGTTAATGGTATCCGTGACTAAATCAATATAACCATTACCGGTAATTTTACCGCTACTGGAGTTAACTAAAAAATCTTTATTGTTAATGGCGCCATCGACGACCTGTAGTGATGCGGACATTGAGGAATAAGGTAAACCATCATTAAATACATCACTAAAGTCCAAACTCAAGCGCTTCACTAACGACTGCAAA
This sequence comes from Moritella sp. F3, assembly GCF_015082335.1. NCBI lineage: Bacteria > Pseudomonadati > Pseudomonadota > Gammaproteobacteria > Alteromonadales > Moritellaceae > Moritella > Moritella sp. F3. The sequence goes on from NZ_BLRL01000009.1 coordinate 129,395, forward strand.
CTCAGCACACTTAAGAATCGCGTCCCTTTATCACTGACATTCGAGATCCGCCCAGCTTTAGTCACTATATTCGCACTACCATTTAGCGAGTCAATGTCCAGCTTAAGTGGATTGTCCTGCCAACCCAATTTAAAATTAACGTCTGCTGGCGTTTTCGCTAACGGACTAATTAACCCCAAGCCTGTCATAAACTCTTCAATACTTTGGGTTTTTAACTCACCCTCTAGTTGCGTCTCTTGCAGGCCATTATCATTGGTAAACCAACGTCCAGTCATCGCGACTGCTGAATGTTCCATATCGACATCTAATGCTTGTAACTTAAGTCCATTGTTGTCTTTAGTCACTTCTGCAGATGCTTTGCCTAAATTGATTTGCCCTACAATACAAGCTCCACAATTAAAATTAAAACCAGGTATATCCTGCCAAACTAACTCGGTTGATGACGCTTGCACCGAGGATTTTTCGCTATTGCTAGTCGTATCGCCATCCCCAACAAACACTAAATCAGGTAAATATAAATAATCAAAATCGATATTCACATTACCGAGTTCAGGTATAACAACACGACCATTAAATTCATCCGCTTTAAGTGTGATCCCCCAGTTTCGGTAACCCTTAGTCGCGGTGAGATTTAAGTCAGTCAAAGGCTGCTGATAATAAACGGTATTAGCCACTGCTACTTTAATTGACGATAAAGGTTCAACTGCGCTGCTCACATTAAAGTCACTATCGGGTAATCCGTTATACCACGATTGCCAATCTACGATATCGAGATTATCCACATTGACGACAACTGCATTCGCGGTATCACTGATCAGCAGTTCATCTGCATTACCAATCTGCACTAAAGACTGGATCAACGCTAACTGTTCATCAGCGTAATTAACCTGACCAGAAAAATACAACACATCGCTGACATTTACTTGGATCTGAGCTTGTTTATCATTACCTACAAGTGAAATATCGGTAGGCCAATCCAAAAATGTGGATTTTGCCAAAGGCATAGGCAAGTCGATCGAAAGACGCTCTAAATCACTCTGCACATCAAATTCATAGTTAAAGCCCTGCTCAGGAAAAGCCATGTTTAATGTGCCCTTCCAATTCACATCACCAGACACATACTGTTCATACCCAGGCATTAATTGCGTCATGATTTTATCACTGGCCCATACACCAGCCAGATCGACATTAACTTGATAAATACTGTCTTGCTGCGCACTCGTAAAGCCGACATTGAGTGGTTGGTCGAACAACTTGGCTGTTAATGGCGTCGATAGTAAGCCTGTATCATCAAACTTGAATCGACCATTCACATCCGTCAAAGTTAAATCCAGTGCCGGCAAATAAATATCATCATTTACTAAACCAATGTCACCACTAACCACAACGGGATCATCATCGGTAAACGGTAAAATAATATCAATTTTACCATTCAGATTTCCTGATACCTGTAAACTATTCAACACCTCACTCACTTCTGGCAATGGGCTTGAATCAATCAGAGATTTGGCTTTTTTCCCCGTCGTCGCAAATTGCGCCTGAATACCAAGTGCTTGTACGTTACCCAAACTCGGCAGTTGTAAGTCCACTGCCGATATCGCCACTTGAGCCAAGTTACCTTGTCGCGATGACATAAATAAATCATCATTTTGAAAGAGTAATTCGAGCTGTAATTCCGTCAGCGTTGGCCACTGAGGATCAAATTTGAACTCGGCATCAACAACATTTAATCGCGCCTCAAAGATGCCATCACCTTGTGTATAAGGATAATTAGCAAATTCACCAAACCACAATAACTGACCATTGTCCGAGTGCCCCTGCTTTAAAGCGCCTCTCAAGTAATCGATTAATGACTCACCCATATAAGCTGTAGGGTAATAGTAATAAGCCTTACTAGCATCGCGTAACTTCAAGTCACCAGCAAGACTGAGGAATGGGTTTGCATCGCTCGGTATATCTAATAAAAACTGGCTATCAAGCACTAATTCAGGGGTATCAACAAACACCTTGTCAGCACTGATCTCGATACCCGTCAGCTTTTTACCAGCAGGTTCATTCTTATTTGCATCGGTATAATCATAACGACGCCAGGTTAAATCACTCGAAAATTGATTCACCTGAATGCTATGCTCAAGATGTTCGGAAAGATCTAATAATGTATCGTGCATATCAACACGAATTTTGCCAGCATCCAAGCCACCCGTCACGGCAATATCGACATTATCAATCGCAGGAAATCCTTGCCAACTTTGCAACTGAAAATCATCTACGTTTAATTGATAACGTAGCTGCGTCCAATCTTGCAATGGGATCTTAACCTTCACATCACGGACTAAACCATGTGGATAGAGCGTTTTAAGATCCTGAAATAAGGCGTCATCGACATGTCGCGACAGTGCCACAATAGGCGCGAGCTTAGACAATTCAACTTGATTAACAAACGCAAATAAATCATCTTCTTGCTGTCTAACTTGTAGCTCGAGTGATGGCCAGACTATACCATTGGTGACCAAGGCTAATTCACGACTGTCTAACTGCCAGCCAGTATCCGTTAGCTGCCATGCCAGTTCGCCCCCCCAGATATTAAGGTCTTGCTGTAAATCACCGCTTTTCCAACTAAACTCTGATGGCTGCAGTTGAAGTAATGCCGTTGTTGGTTGATTATTAACAATATCAATCCAGCTTTCAAAACTGAGCGCGCCTTTTTTTAAGCCTTCTCGATCAATTAATACTCTTTCAAACCAACTCGATAAACTCACATTTTCGGCTTGAACATAAACTTGACCACTGACATTGGTTAAATCATGTTTAGCGCTGGTAACATCCACCATGATGCGCAAATTATTATCAGTGATATCATCATTGATGTATGCCCAACCTTCCCCTCGGTGACGATTACCTTTGTTTAGCCAAGCAAATTCAGGTATATGAATAATCTTTTCTTCACCCGCGGGGGTTAATACCCGTAAGTTACTATTCGTTAATTCAAAATGTTCCAGCTGACGGAAAAATACATCAAGCAGGCGGGTTAATTCAGGAGAAGAAAGTTTAGTGTCTTTTTCTTTGCTGCTTTGAAACGGAGAGATGGGTAGTTTTATCTGTACGCCATCTAAGATGAGGTTATCAACCAGCAGCTTTTGTTCTAATAAACTATTCCAAAAATCGACGCTGATCTTAATACGCGCGACATCAAAATTATAAGGCAGGGATTCATCGAACTTTACATCGAGCGTATTTACAATTAATACCGGGCCGAATTTATACCAACCCGCATCAATACTTTCAACTTCAATGCTCACCGACTGATCAGCAACAAGCCAATCAATCACGCGATCGTGATATTGATTCAGGTACGGTAAACTCGCCCGTAACAAACTAATCGAAACGGCAGAAAAAACAGCTAAGCAGGCAAAAGTGTAAAGGCAGGCTTTACCACACCTTCTTAGCCAATTTCGTTTCGCTGTCACGCTACATCATTACCACATCAAATTGTTCTTGTAAGTACTGCGGTTCAGGCTTTATCTTCACCTGTTTACCCATAAACAATTCTAATTCAGCAATACTGTGTGATTCTTCTTTTATAATGTATTCAGCAACTGCAACCGAGGCATAAACGTTAAATTGATCCGCATCGTAAGCACGGTTAACACGTGTTACTTCACGAAATATCTCATAGCATACCGTTTCAACGGTTTTAACTGAACCACGACCATCACACGTCGGGCAATCAGAACACAATACATGCTCTAATGATTCACGGGTACGCTTACGAGTCATCTCAACTAAGCCTAACGCCGAGAAGTCATGGGTATTGGTTTTAGCACGATCATGGCTTAATGCTGATTCCAAACATTCCATCACACGGCGGCGATGCTCAGAACTTTGCATATCAATGAAATCGATAATGATAATACCACCAAGGTTACGCAATCTCAGCTGACGAGCTATCGCCTGAGTCGATTCGACATTGGTATTAAAGATCGTATCTTCAAGGTTACGATGACCAACAAACGCGCCAGTATTAATATCAATCGTCGTCATAGCTTCAGTCTGATCGATAATTAAATAACCACCCGACTTTAACTTTACTCGACGCTCAAGCGCACGTTGCGATTCACTTTCCACATCGTACATTTCAAAGATGGGACGTTCGCCAGTATACGGTTCTAACGCACTGACTAGCTCTGGTACATACGATTCAGTGAATTCACATAGTTCAGCATAAGCCAAACGTGAATCGACACGGATCTTGTCTAATGGGGCGCCGGCAAAGTCGCGAATAATACGAAATGCCAAAGACGGATCTTGATACAACATGCTCGCGCTTGGATTCGTTTTCTTACGCTGTAGCACTTTGGTCCATAAACGTTTTAAGTAAGCAATGTCTTGTTCAAGTTCTTTATCACCAACACCATCAGCGGCGGTACGAATGATATAACCACCGAGTTCATCAATTTGCGCTTCAGTGACACGCTTTAAACGAGTACGCTCTTCTTCACAATCAATGCGCTGTGATACCCCTACATGCGAGCTACCAGGCATAAACACTAAATAGCGTGAAGGCAAGGTAATATCCGTAGTCAGACGAGCACCTTTAGTACCCATTGGATCTTTCACTACTTGGACGATAATATCTTGACCTTGACGCACTAATTGCGAGATATCGGCCACTTTAAAATGTTTCTTTTCGCCCGGCGCTACACACTCGGTATGCGGTACAATATCTGATGCGTGAAGAAACGCCGCTTTGTCGAGACCAATATCAATAAATGCAGCTTGCATGCCCGGTAAAACCCGGCTTACTTTACCTTTATAGATATTACCCACGATGCCACGTTTTGCTTCTCGCTCGACATGTATTTCTTGCAGTACGCCATTTTCAATCAAGGCAACACGTGTTTCGCTCGGGGTAACATTTACTAATAACTCTGTCGTTATACCCATATTATTTAGCCCTTCGTTACTTATTCTGATCTGCCTTAAAGGCTTGAATTAATTGCTCGGTTTGCATTAAGGGTAAACCGACAACCGCGCTATAACTTCCGCTTATATGGCTGACAAATTTACCGGCAATACCTTGGATAGCATAACTACCGGCTTTATCGCAGGGTTCACCCGTACGCCAGTAATCGTGCATTTCAATCGTTGATATATCTCTAAACTGTACTGTTGTTATCACTAACTCAACCCAGCAGCGTGAGCCATCGGCAAGTGCCACAGCAGTCATCACTTCATGTACTTGACCTGATAATAAACTGAGCATGCGTGCTGAATCAGTTTCATCTACCGGTTTTTCTAATACTTGTCCGGCATAGACCACTATCGTGTCAGCCCCTAACACCACCTGTTTATTAGCAGTATTAGTCTTTATCTCTGCAATATTCGTGTTACTTAGCGCAGCAACGCCCGCTTGCGCTTTATCACGCGCCAGGCGGGATACATAGTCAGGCGCTAATTCGCCTGCTTGTTGTTGCTCTTCCACATCAACAGATAATACCGAAAATTCAATGCCAATTTGGGTTAATAACTCACGGCGACGTGGTGACTGCGACGCTAAATACATATTAGTCTGTTTCATCTTATTATCTTCTACTCAATTAAGCTATCTTCAGGCCACTATCTAATCGCAAATTGGCGACGAATCTTCCTTAAAATCAAGAATATCCATGGCCATATTAACATCGTGGTTAAGATTGACCATAAGTACGTCGGTGTTATTGAAATATCGAAAAGTAATTTTTCAGCCCAGAATATAATAAGCTTATTGAGCATGACTAAGAAACCGACAATTAAGGCTTGCTGCCATAACGATATATTACGGATCAAACGATGATTCATCACGATAATATAGATAACAATAGAAAGGGCCAAAGAGTGAATACCTAGCGGTGCACCGAGCAACAGGTCTAAGGTTAATCCAGTCACCCAAGCATAGCCAATACTCACTCGATACGGCAATGCCATACACCAATAACCCAACACCAATAACACCCAATCAGGTCGGAAACTACCGAATGGTTCAGGCACTGGCAATACGGTCAGTAACAATGCGAGAATAATGGTCAGAATTAATTTAAAACGACCGTTAGCAGGCGTCATAGTGCTGTCTCCTTACCTGTTTCTAACTGCGGTTCATTAGTCTCATTGGGGTTAATATCATCCCAAACTAATAATACATAACGTATCCGCTCTAATGCCACCACAGGTTTCGCTTCAACTTGCGCGTAAGGTTGTCCAACCTGGTAAGTAAATTCAGTCACCGTCGCGACAGGGTATCCTTCGGGGAACACACCACCAAGCCCTGACGTCACCAGCACATCACCCATTTGGATATCTGTACTGTGTGGCACATAAGGTAAGCTGAGTCCATTTAACTCGCCACTGCCATTAGCAATTGCACGAATGTCATTACGCTGAACTCGAACCGGTATACCGTGAGTCACATCAGAAATCAGTAGTACTCGACTGTAAGTCATAGACACATCAACAATTTGCCCAACGACACCTTGCTCGTTTAATACTGGCTGGCCAATATAAATACCATCATTAGTCCCTTTGTTAATCACCACTTGCAGTGAAAATGGGTCAGAATTAACGGTAATTATTTCAGCGACAAGCTTACGTTTATCGGAATGGACAGGTGAATTAAGTAATGCGCGTAGGCGCTTATTTTCTTCTTTTAGGTGCTTAAATTCAAGTAACTGCACTTGCTGGACAAATAACTTATCCTGTTGTTCTTCAACTTGTTTTTTTAACTCTCGACGAGATACAACGGTATTTGACATACCTTTTAGCATTTCGCCTGGAATATCTGCCGCATAGATCAAGGGCGATACAGCGGTATTTAAATATACGCGTACATTCGAAAAAGAATCAAATTTAGAATCAAAGACAATTAACGAGAAAGAGGCGATAACCGCAAGGAATAGGCGCAGTTGTAAAGATGTAGAGGTAGCAAAAATAGGTTTCATTAGATGGTATTCTCAAAGGATGGCGCGTCCGCCATCCTATAGGATTATTTAATCAGGGGCTTAATCGTAATGGAACAGATCACCACCGTGCATATCAATCATTTCTAATGCCGTACCGCCGCCACGAGCCACACATGTCAGTGGATCTTCAGCGATAACAACAGGAATACCGGTTTCTTCCAGTAATAAACGATCAAGGCCGCGGATCAAGGCGCCGCCACCAGTCAATACCATACCACGTTCGGCAATATCCGACGCAAGTTCTGGTGGAGACTGTTCTAGCGCTGTCATTACTGCACTTACAACACCTGATAGCGGCTCTTGTAATGCTTCTAAAATTTCAGTGCTGTTTAAAATGAAACTACGCGGTACACCTTCAGCAAGGTTACGGCCACGTACTTCAATTTCAACCACTTCATCGAGTGGGTAAGCAGAACCAATTTCTTTCTTAATACGTTCAGCAGTTGCTTCACCGATTAAGCTACCGTAATTACGGCGTACATAGCTGATGATTGCTTCATCAAGTTTGTCTCCGCCAATACGTACTGATGAAGAGTAAACCACACCGTTTAGTGAGATGATTGCAACTTCAGTCGTACCACCACCTATATCTACAACCATAGAGCCTGTTGCTTCAGATACTGGCATGCCAGCACCAATCGCCGCAGCCATAGGTTCATCAATCAAAAATACATCACGTGCACCTGCACCTTGTGCTGATTCACGGATTGCACGACGCTCTACTTGTGTTGAACCACATGGTACACAAATTAAAACACGTGGGCTTGGACGGAAAAAGTTATTGTCATGCACTTGTTTAATAAAGTGCTGTAGCATTTTTTCTGTCACGAAAAAGTCAGCGATAACGCCATCTTTCATTGGGCGGATAGCAGCAATATTACCAGGAGTACGACCTAGCATTTGCTTTGCGGCTGTACCCACAGCTGCAACACTCTTGTTCGCACCGCGCTCTTGGCGGATCGCAACAACAGAAGGCTCGTCAAGAACAATACCTTGACCTTTAACATAAATGAGAGTGTTTGCAGTTCCCAGGTCGATTGATAAATCGCTTGAGAATACGCCTCTTAACTTCTTAAACATGGCTTTGGGCATTCCTAAAAGTAAAATGTTGCAGGATCGGTTAACTTTACCAATGCGCAATGAATGAGGCAAGTTTATCAGACTTTATGAACTACTCACTATTAATTTAACCGTCTTCGGTAAATAACACGGTCGTTACCGTAGAAAAAGCCAAAAGTAATAATGGCAGTCGGGTTTTTCGAGTCGACAGTCCAATCATATTGCAACCAAGGCGGCGTATTAATATATTCTAAAATAGCCTTACCGGGATTTTTTGATGAAATAAGTAATGCCTGGCTCTCACCTTCGATAAATGGGCCACTGCCAGTCAAACTAATGCCCGACGAACTACCTTTCATCTGAGCTTCAGCGTCACTAAAAACGAATTCAGTTAAACTATCATCATGATTAATTATAAATTGTTGACCATCAAAATACTCTAATTGCATCGCAACAGGTAACAGATCATTAATTGGACCATAACCATCACTGATATTCCAACGGCCATAACGTAGCTCGCTTGCTTGTGAAGATAAACGTTTGGCGGTATTTTTATTAGCCGGCATATCTTTATCAACGAGTTCTACGCCATCAAGATCTGTTACTGAAATACCAAAAAATGTATCGCGTATCGGGCCATCTTCACCATTTGCTAAGCGTTTGAATAAACCGGCATCACCAATGCCATAAGTACTATCAACATTGCACTCTCCAGGCTGGTAAACGCCATAACACCAAGTACCACCAAAATGCTGTAAGCGAGGAGAAAAGTCCAGTCCATCTGAATTAGCTATAAAAGCAACGGTTGCTTTATCCGCATCATAATTTTTGGTCACGATACCTTGTGTATTTTGAGCTTCAAGGCGATAGTCAAAAATGAGTTCAGGTTGATCCATATAAGTAAATGCGACATCATCATCTGTGCCAATACTTAAGACCCACGCTTCCTCCCAAGCACTGCCGATACCGGGTTCATACTGATTAGAACCTTCACTCCATTGAACACAAAAGCCATTATTAGGCCACTCTCGACATTCGTATACTTGGTTATCTTTTTGCTGTAATACCTTAGTGCCAGCCACATAACTACTTAGGAATTCAGGGAAAATATAATCATAGTCATTTGAAAATACGTTGCTATTACCAACATAGTTAGTCACGCTAGATGATATCAATTTAAAATGAGATGGGATAAAACGGCCTAGCTCTTTCCCTGCCGTATCCGCAGCAACAACAGTATCAACTGAAAACGCCATCGTATAATAACTGTCATCTTTCACGTTGATTTGAAAAGCCCCTGCTTCACTATAATAAGCTTTTTTATAGGTAGAAGCCCCCCCTGTGAATGATGTCAACTGGGCATCAAACCATTCACTACTTGTAGTCGCAATATCTTGCGTACCATCAGCATATTTAAACTGCCCTTCAACGGCATTGGCGATAGGTATTGAACGCGTCAATTTAAGTTTTAACGTCGAATTATCATTGGGCTGATAATTGGTCGTTGTTATGCCATCACGGTTAACCGCAGCAACATTAAAGTTAAACGCAGTCCCTGCAACATATTTATTCAGCAGATTGCCATCGTTATCTTTTGCAGTCAGATCTATCGATCTCGGTGTATCTGTTGTATACACTTTAAAGCGATAAGGTCTAACAGCAAATTGATTACTCGCGCCCAGAATCGATAAGCCGTTTAAAGCATGAGTCTCATCATCAATGGTGTAACTGGCAATCAAGTTTATCTTGCCAGCATCTTGATATAATGCGTTATCAATCAGTGTACCATTGCGGTTAAACTTAAGAGCGACAGGTTCATAATTAGTACTATTATCACCGTTGTTTTTACCCAGTTTAATATTGCCGGCGATAAAATCGAGTGCAGAACAAGTACCAGGTTCTTTACACTGAATACCTAAATTGACAGGAATAATTTCATTATTTTTAAAGATGTTTTTACACTGGCCTTTATCATTATAAAAAGCCTCTAACTTAATAGGTTTAGAAAAACGCAGACCTGCAACCTGATTGCTAATGTTATCGCCATTATCATAACTAAAGAAAAAACCTGCGTCGGCAAAGTTCATATCGCAATTAGCGCCGCTATTAGCCGCCCCATTGCAGTAATAAGCTTTATTTTTTATCGCTGTCAGTGACAAGGTCATATCATCCGCGGTTAAGTAGCCCAAATTAACATTGGTCGAACCAACAAAAGAACCTGTTACTTTGGTAATTTTATCATCACTATTTTGTGCATTAGCGATTAAGGTAGCAGTGGTTGAATTAGTCGTTTCAACACATGCACCGCCGACTTGATAACGGTTAGAGCAGGCTTGTACCGTCACAGTTGTGGGTTCACAGGTTAATGCGCGCTCACTGTAGTTCAATCGGTAATGATCAATATTAGTACCGCTATCAGAACCCATTTTAAGCACGATATCATCCCAAGAAATGTCATCAGCATCGCCATCATCATCGACTTCAATTTCTAGTTCATACTCTCGCCCTGCGAGTAAGGTTTTATTCAAGCGCCAAACAAAATCGCCAGATTCATCAGAAAGATTCATCCACGTTGTCACCTCAAAATTATCCCCTGATAATTTTAATTTAACGTTATTTTGATTAGGAATGAGATCACGATAGTTGTACATGGTGATTGTTTGTAACTGAGAGCGTGTACGGGCAGTAAATTCATACTCTACTTCATCACCTTCATGATCATCTGGATACCAACGCCCAGCATAACCATTCTTAGGGCGTTCATTTGAATCACCAATATGTCTGCGTTGTAAGAAGGTAATGCTATTTGAGGTTTGTGGGCTGGCTAACGTAATATCAGTGAAAGAAAAGTCTTCATAATCCCAGTTTTTATTACAAGAGTTCCGCCAACCTTTTGGGTGCCCCCCCCGATTAAAACATTGACCTACAACAGCGAGTTTATAATTCCCCGCAGGTAAATCTGCATCGAGTCGTTGGCTATTTGCATAGAGATAAGACGTAGAGCGGCTATTAACTCTCACCTGACCACTGCTATCCCAGATAACAAAATACAACGAAGCATTTATTGACGCTGCATTTTCCAAACGGATCTGGGTTAAATTGATGTCTTTACTGAGATGAAAGTTAATGGGATTCAATACGCGAGGGTTGTTCAAATTCTCATTTGTTTTCGAGTCTGCTGCGCTTAATAAATAGCGAGGGTGGATACGCTTGGTATTATTATCACCAATTTTCATACCGCCTTTTAATACAACATCGGCACTTACAGTGAATGAGATTAAAAAACCAAGTAATAATGCAACACATTGCGCGCTGAAAGTATTAACCCTAAGATATTTCATTCTCTGCATAATTAAAATCCATATAAACACCAAATATCATTATAAAGTATTAACTGCAATATATTAATAACAACTATGATGTTTATACAAACATTTACAAATACCAATTTTAATTTTAATTTTGTATCAAATGATATTATTTATCACAACTTAACCTCTGCCTCGACACTATGCTGAGCGACGATCTTTCCACCATCACAAGTCCCTGTCGAATTTAAGTAAAATTGATTATTATTGGCATCAATGGGGATGATCTGACAGCTAATTTGAACTTGGCAATTCTCGAGACCAACTTCATTAGTAAGTACAAAACTTAAAGAGCCAGCATCAGGGAAAGTATCACATTCAGATGTCGATAGTGATGCGTTATTTAATACCTGATAAATCGCAAATTCCATACCGCTATCTGCAGCATAATAAGCCTTCGCGCTATACACTTCATTAGCAACGCTATCTGCTGTTGAACTTAAGATACGACTCAACGACGCCGCTAATAACGAGATCACCACTATAATAAAAATAGCAATCACTAGCATGCTACCTTGCTGCTTATGAGGACTCGAATGACGATTATGGTACATTAGACATTACCACCTGATGTTCAAATTTGATTTCACTACCACCACGTAATAAAAAGTTAAAATTCAACTCCAAAATGGCATTACTAAACTGCGTAGCACTCGTTAGCGACATACTACTATTAGAACTTAAATCCCCCATCATCCGAACCCGAGTTTCCATAGCGTTACCAACCTTTTCATATCGAAATAAAGTCGAGTTATTACTTTCCAAGCAATAGCGAACCTCACGCTCAAAGATAAAGTAACGCGATACAGCAGAATCTAGAGTAAGTGTAGAATCCAAATCAACCTCAGCTTGCGTATCGTTAGCACCGGAAACGGTATAAGTATCGATAATTGCAATACTACCACTAGCAGGTTGGTAAAAGTCATCAGAATTAGTAGTTAATACGCTAATTCTTTGGCCATTAAACTTCCCCGTAGCAGCACTGCCAGAGGCTCTTGATGCAGGATCCATAATTAATTGAATAGGGGTTTCTCCAGCAACACTATTTAAGTACTGTCCGGCGGCAGTAAAAGGCACAAATTGAATGCAAGATTGACCGACAACAGGGCTATCTTCAGCCACGCTAAATGCAATCGCTGAATCCAACTCTTTACTCATTCTGTTCAGAACAAAGCGCGCATCATTAAGACGTTCATTTTGATTAACCGATGATTGATACAACACGACATTATCAGCAATAAAGCGACTGCTAAATGTGCCAACAACACCTAATAAAATAATCACAGTCACCAGTTCTACAAGGGTGAAACCAGCCTGCGTATATTTTTTCATTTTAGGCATTAGTAATTCCCCTTAAATGAAGTCAGTGTGATTTCTTCATTGTTAGGCATAAATATGGTCATTCGGATCCGTTTTGCGACATGATCCAATGTACTAGTTTCACCGAATTGAGCCGCCGCGTTAGTAACACATATATTCAAGCCATAACCTGGATATTCATTGGTAAATGCCGCCAAGTTATCTACAGGGTTTGTATTACAATACACATGGTAGTCATCAACGTCATTGAAACCACCTGGATTACCGCTCGTTTCGCCTGCATCTAAGCCTAAGCTGCTACATGCAACTGTTACACCGCCGATATCTTTACCACAACGAATAGCGCCATTAGTCCGAGCATTAGCATCATCATAATAACGAATCAGTATTTGATTCATAATACTCTTACCTAATGCTGTCGCTTTTATCTGATACATAGGTGTGGTCATTTTATTCGCTTGGGGCAAAAATGTACTTGTCACTATCGTCAAGGCTACCACCAGTACCACGATACCAACCACAATCTCAATTAAGGTAAAACCGCGCTGTTTCTTTTTCATGCTACTCATGGATATAGCCTTGAGATTCGATACTGATGGATAATGTTTGCTCACCGATAATACTTATATTACAACCAACACAACCACTGGCGACGCCCCATGAGTCGAACTCAATGGTATGTGCACTAAACTGAACTCTTGAGCTATCAGCCTCGGCTTGACTCATGCCTAATTGCGGTGCTGTAAATGTCGTAGGCAACGTAGTGCCACAATTCGTCGGAATACCAAAACGTTCCGCCGTTATAACAACGCGATTACAAGCATAAGCATTACCGGCTAAAGGATCACTCGGCGTGCCAACCAGCGACGTTTGGCAATCACTATCACAGCTCATTGCTTGCTGCTGTACGGTTTTTAATAATTGCAGAAGTTGATCACGATAGGCTTGCGCTTCAAAACCATCATTACCAATTAATTTGGGGATCGCGGTCGCGGCGAGAATACCGGTAAGGATAATAACGATAACTAATTCAATGAGAGTGAAACCAAAATGTTTGTGCATATGTTATCGTACCTGATGTCTTAGTAGTTGGATGCTAGGTATTAGCTTTTCCATACTGAGCATTGATATTATTATAATTTTAAGATTGATGCATTAGTAACTAAGTATTAATCAATGGTATATAACAGATATAAAAAAGGCTTACCGAGGTAAGCCTTAATCAACCAAAATAACTATTTTGATTGTTTTAATTATTACGAGCCACAATCTTTACTTACAATAGTATAACGAGCTGAAGATGTTGCTTCTGTATACGTTACGCATGTATTACCTGTTGCAGAAGCAGTACCATTCCAAAATTTAGCTTCCTTAACTACGGTATCATAATCAGCAGTAAAACCACTTAATTCAACTGATGCGCCAATACCTGCTAATGTTGCTTCAGGGTAACCATAAATAGTTTCAATTTTAACGCCAGCGTCATCGATCTCTGAGTTATCTTTAGTTTCCACACCATCAATTGCCGCTTTAGAATAAACGATATTAGCAGCACTATGCAGTGCAGATTCAACGCCTTTCATTGCAGCTTCTTTAGCATCATCTTGAAGATTAATAAATTTCGGCACAGCAGTGGCAGCTAAGATACCTAGAACAATAATTACGATCACTAATTCGATTAGTGTAAAACCTGCATTTCTTTTCATTTTAGCTCCAAAAGCTGTTTTTTATATAAATTACATGAACATATAACCGGTAGAACATCCACCTAATTTACATTAATGTACGTCTTAGTATATTTTTTGATACTATGCCAAAAAATGTACAGTTTCACTAGTTTTTTTTCATAAATGTCGCTTAATCACAACATTCCGGACAACCATAATATTTTATATTGTAAGCGCCAAAACTATATAACTCATTATACCATCACAACCAACAATATCACTATAGGAGTAATAATAAACTAGCCTTGCACTACCCCCATCATATCCCACATCGGAACGAAGATACCAAGTGCTAGAATCAATACCATTACCGCAACGATACCTATCAATATTGGTTCAATCTTTGCAGTCAACGACTGCAGTTCATAATCTACTTCACGTTCATAAAACTGCGCAGCTTCTAATAATAAGTCGTCAACTTGGCCAGTTTCATCACCTACCGAGATCATTTGCAAAATAAGGGGTGTAAACATACCACTTTCACTCGCGGTGATCGTCAGGCTTTTACCTTCTTCAATACCCGCACGCATTGATAAAATGCGCACTTCCATCCAGGCGTTATCAACCGTTGATGCCACCAATGACAAACTATTATTCAGTGGCACACCACCCTTGAGCATTAATGAAAAGCTGCGGGCAAAACGAGATAACAAAGTTTTTTCAATCACAGGGCCAACAATAGGAATGCGAATATAAAATAATCCCCAGCGTAACTTGCCCTTATCAGTTTGAATATAATATTTAAAGCCAACAATGCTAGCCATCACCGCGACAATCAGTAGATGCCAATAATTAACAAAAAATGCCGATGAAGCCAGTAACGCCCGTGTTGCCCACGGCAATTCAACCCCGAATTTGTTAAACATATTAGCAAACGTCGGAATAACAAAAATATTCAAGATCACCATTGCAGCAGAGATCGCGATCAACACAAAAATAGGATAACGCACTGCACTGGCAATACGGCGTCGAGTGTCCATTTCCAATTCTAAGTAATTGGCGATCTGCAAAAATGAATCATCTAAACGACCGGTATTCTCACCAACTCGCACTATCGACACAAAGATAGAAGCAAACACATGGGGGTGCGCTGCCATTGATGCCGAAAGCGTATTACCACTGTTTAGGCGCACAACCACATCGTTAAGCACATCTTTGAGCTTGGCATGAGAACTCGACTCAGATAAGCCCTTAATCGCACGTATCATCGGGATACCCGCACGCGTGAGTGAATACATTTGCCGTGCAAAAATAACCAGTTCAGCAAGCGGAATACTTTTAGTTAGTAGCTGGCTAAGATCAATATTACCGCTGCTAGTTTTAGCCACTTTAATTTCAGTGGGAATAATCCCCTTCGCCATTAACGATTGCACTAATGCATCTTGATTCTGCGCTTCTTGCTTACCAGAAGTAGCATTACCTTGGCTATCACGGCCTTTATACGAAAAATTTGGCATTAGTTGACCTTAACAATCCTGTTATTGACCATTACGATCCAACGAGCGAACCGCTTCGACCAAACGTAAAATACTTTCGATTTCAATATTATCGACCTTATTTAGCTCCCTCACGTGCGAGGCAATATTCGCACCTAAGGTATTAGACTCCGCGGTTTCATCAACGCTAACACTCGTGGTATGGTTGCTACCATTACTGATGTCATCTTCAACGCTAGTATCATCGTTACTATGATCTTCACGATGATTAGCTTCGCCATCATTATTTTCAAGAACCACTTCATCTGCCAATTTTAATACTTCTTCAATAGACGTTAAGCCTTGTTTAGCAAAATCCAGCGCAGATAATACTAATGGACGATAAAGCTTACTCTTACGCGCTTCCGCCTCAAACTCTGCAGCCGACTCACGTCGTAACGCATCACCCATCGCATCATTGAGTTCTAATAATTCAAATACACCGATACGGCCACGGTAGCCGGTATAATTACAGCTTTGACAACCGACACTACGATAAAATTGTTCCTCACCGAAAGCTTCGTTACCGACCCGCTCTAAACACGCATGTTCACTGCTAGTCAGTTCATGGCTACTTTTACACTGGTTACATAATTTTCGCACTAAGCGCTGAGCAACAACAGCACGTAATGCAGCACCAATTAAATAGCCGGGCGCGCCCATGTCCATTAATCGCAATGCACAGGTAATAGCGTCATTCGTATGCAGTGTCGATAACACCATGTGACCCGTTAAGGCACCACGCAAGCCAATTTCAACGGTTTCTTTATCACGCATTTCGCCGACTAATAAGATATCCGGGTCTTGACGTAAACAAGTACGTAAAATATGCGCAAAGTCTAAACCAATCTTAGGGTTTACCTGTACTTGGCTGATCCGTGGTAGACGGTATTCCACTGGGTCTTCCACGGTAATAATCTTTTTACCTGGTTCGTTTAGCTCACTCAACGCGGCATATAACGACGTTGTTTTACCACTACCAGTCGGGCCTGTTACCAATACCATGCCATGCGGGCGACGGATCAAACTACGTAAACGTTTAATCAAATCTGCAGGCATACCTGTACTTTCTAACTGGAAAATACCTGAATCTTGATTAAGTAAACGCATTACCACAGATTCACCGTATTGCACCGGCATAGTCGACATACGGATATCAATCGATTGATTACGTACCTTTAAGTTAAAACGGCCATCTTGCGGTAAACGTTTCTCAGAAATATCTAAACCAGCCATTAATTTTAGGCGAAGTACTAAGGCCGGTACGATAGCCACTTCATTTAAGATATTTTCTTGTAGCACGCCATCAACACGTAAACGAATACGCAAGGCTTTTTCATCGGGTTCAATATGAATATCCGAGGCACCGATTTGTACCGCGTCTTCAAACACCGAGTTAAGGAACTTAACGACAGTAGCTTCATTAGAAGCATCATCGACATCCTTGAAAATATCAAACTCTTGCGCTGGTCTATGCTCATCTTCTAGCTGACCAGCAAACGCTTCAATATCTTTCGTTCGGCGGTATAAACGATCGTATGCGGGTAATAGCTGGCTCTCTCGCACGATGGCAAATTCAAGCTGATACGCCGATAAGAAACTTGAAATCGCTTCTACTGCATTCAAATCAGCTGGGTCACTCAAAGCAATAGTCAGCGTATCATGGTCAGCTTTAACCACTAATGCACGGTGTCGACGCGCGTGCACTTCCGGTAACTTAAGCACCGTTTGCGAATCGATACTCAGCGTTGCGATATTTAAAAATGGGATATCTAACTGCTGAGATAAAAAGTTCAACAGTTGCTCTTCAGTAATAAAACCAAGATGAATTAATGTCGCACCCAACTTACGGCCACTACTACGCTGTTCTTTTAACGCTAAACCGAGTTGTTCATCACTGATGATACCTTCACCAACCAGTAAATCACCCAGACGTTGTTTTAATTTTAATTGTGCCATTACTGTTGCTCCAACTGGGTAATTCGCGCATTGATATAGTTACGTGATGATGCAGATAACTGCCCCATATTTTGGGCTGTATGATAAGCATTTAACGCTAACCCCACTTGCTTGGCTTTATCTGCCGTAATACCCAGTCCTAACCACCATTTAGCGCGATTAGGCTCGTGAACGGTTAGTTTTGTATAAGCAATTAATGCGGTATCTAAATCATCTAGGCTTTGTGCTAAACCAGCTAAGATCGCATAATAATCAACATTACCTTCCACCGCAGGTTGATGTGGTTTTAGGTAATAATAAGCTTGTTGTTTATTCTTATTCTTGAGATAAATACGCGCCAGCATTAAGCGGAAATTAGTATATTCAGGTGAAATACTTAAGCCGTCTTGCAGCAACTTCACCGCTGATTGGGTACGCTGTTCACCATAAAAAATAGCGGCTAATTTTTCTCGAGATAGATCATGTTGTTTATCAAAGGTTAATACCTTAGCAAATAATACTTTGGCACGTACCTTATCACCCGCTAACAATGCGCTTTCCGCTTGCTTTGCATAAAGCGCTGCTTGTTGCGTTGGCGTGCGAGTTACCGCTTTAATTGATACGCTGTCTTCAACTTCCGTCACACTCTCCAATGCAATTGGCTTGACGTCTCTAGCCACTACATCCGTGGTTTTAGCGACGGCTTTATTGGTGCTGACGCGAGTGACGGGGGTCGCCACTATGTGCCTAGCTGGAGCTGTAACAACCTTTTGTTTCGTTATGGTTGCTGTTTCTTTTGCAAATAGCACTGCAGTAGACGGCGTTGTTGTAGATGATGCAACAGCCACAACCGGAACTGTCACGACAGGCTGTGTGTTTTGTGCTTCTTGCGCAGCTGTCACTATCGCATTATCGACATTAAGTTCTGCCATCACAGGCTTGGTAACCAATTCAGGGATAAGCTCTTGAGCAGCTAGCTTTTGATCGAGCGATTTTTTATGAATCGTTTTTGGGTCAACCGATTTTTGGTCAATAGATAGTTGCTCAGTCTGAACGCTCGATGTACTCACAGCGAATGTTGAATTCGTTGCATGACTATCTTTTTGCATAAACAAATATGCAGCTACAACAGCGACAACAACCATCGAAGTGACTAAACCAATAGCCACTTTATTATCGTTTTTAGGCGCAGCGACAATAACTGCACCGCTGCGTTCAGTCGCCGCTTGTTGTTGCTGGTTCTCTTTATCCAACCCTTTAAGCATTTGATTAATAACACTCACAGTACTGACTCCCTAAACCACCAAATAACTAAAATCAATTCAATCACTAAAATACCCGCCATCACAGGTAAGCGAAGGTTGCGCGGTTGAATAGCACTGTCAGTATCTTTTATTGCGAGTTTAACTAACTTTACATTAATATTTCGGACATTTTCGCCATAACTTAACATCAAACATTTATGCGCTAATACATTGATCAAACGTGGAATACCACCACTTGATTGATGCAGTAATTTTAATGCTTTCGGCGCAAATAACGGTGCCCCGCGATAACCAGATACTGTTAAACGGTGTTCTACATAGCTGGCGGTTTCATTCGCTAATAATGGTCGTAACTGGTAGAAAAAGGTGATCCGCTGACGTAATTGACGGAGGTTATCTTGCTTTAAACGCGCATCTAATTCAGGCTGTCCAAACAACACCACTTGCATCAATTTCTTGCTTTCGGTCTCTAAATTACTGATCAAACGTAATGCTTCTAATGTTTCATGCGGCAGCATCTGCGCTTCGTCGATTAATAGCACAACTTGTTTATCTTCTGCTGACAACGCGATCAAACGATGATTAAGCGCAGCGGTCAATTGCTGCTGATCTAAATTGCTATCGAGACTTAATTCACTCGCAACCGCCGCGCGCATTTCATTTGGCGTTAAGTACGGATTAGGCAAATAGGCAATGACATAATCATCTCCTAATTCATTTAGTAACTTACGACAAATTAGCGTTTTACCGGTGCCAACTTCACCAGTCACCTTAATAAAGCCCTCACCCGAGGCAAGTGCAGTAGTCAGTACTTGCAATGCCTCAAAGTGTGGCACTAACGGATGATAAAATTGAGTGTTAGGAGTCAATCCAAACGGAACCTCGGTCAAACCAAAATGCGTTTTATACATTACCCTTGCTCATTGTTTTTTTCTGTTGGGTACCACTGCTCAAGTAACTCAGCAGAGCGCTCTAGTTCAAGGCGCCAAGTATTCTGATCAACCACAATAGGTTTAATTAAAATAATTAATTCTGTTTTCTGTACTGACTGTGAGCGATTGGTAAAGAGTTCTCCTAACCAAGGGATATCCCCTAAAAATGGGACTTTCGCCACGAGATCTTCATTCGCCGTTTTCATTAAACCGCCAATAACAATAATCTCACCACTTTTAGCTTTAACGACTGTATCTGTTTCGCGCACGTCACTTTTGGCCAGCGGCAACTCAATACCAGCAACAGTTTTACTCGAGTCAGTTACATCAATAATCGATGGATGAACGTGTAACAATACCCCACCATCACGATCAATCTGCGGTGTTACATCCAGTGCGATACCAGAGAAAAATGGTGTTAATTCAATGTCTTGATCTATGTTATCGTTTTCTGTTGATGTCGTTGTACTGTAGCCGGTGACAAAATATTCATCGCTACCGACTTTAATCACCGCTTTTTGATTATTTAGTGCAGTAACGCGAGGGCTAGATAGGACGTTTACATCACCCTGAGTTTTTAATAAACTGATTGCAGCACTAAAATCATTACCTGCCAGTGTTAATACCCCAGCACTAGACGCAATGTCTGTGATATCAGCAACACTAAAGTTAAATGATGAATCAGGTACAACGGCAGAATTATTTACATTCCAATCAATACCTTGTTTATAACCGTCACTTAATGTTACTTCCATTATTTTAACTTCAAGCAAGACCTGGCGTTGTAATTGTTGCTCTGCTTTAGCAAGGAAGTCTTTAATTTTACGAATATCTTTCGGGTAACCGTGCACAGTCACTAGACCCGCTTGTGGGCTGATAATAACTTGGGTATCTTTTTGATTAGCCGTTAGGCCTAATAACGTATTTTCTAATTCCGCCCAATAATCGGTATCCGTTTGCGTCGATATCTCGGTACCAGTACTCGTTGATGATGACGATGAGTCAGATGAACTATCATCATCTGAAGAACTACTAGAAGAGCCATTATCAGTCAAATAACCAGAACTAATTGAGCTATTTGATAAACCATTACGCTTCATCAACAAATAGTTCATCGGGATTATTTCAGTGCGCACACCCGCACCATTCACGCGATAAGTATTACCTTGACGCTGAATATCATAACCATACATATCTGCAACCGCATCCATGGTTTCTGCGATAGTGACATCATTAAGCACAACAGTCACACGACCAGATACATCTGGATTAACAGTTAAGTTATATTTAGTGCCTTTCAATAACGAACCAAAGAACTGACGCGCTGTGACAGACTTAGCAGAGATATCCATACGCTGTTCAACAACAGGGGTATTCAGCCCCTCATTACCATCAAATGCTGGTAACAATTCTGCATTCACATCATCGGGTACCGTCCAAGCTTGCGCCTCGGCATCTGCACGATCAAGCTCAGCTTGAATTGATTCTTTGATCACAACAGGCTCAAGTGAGCTACGCGTTGTTTCGCAGCCCGTTAAAAACACACCTAAAATAATTGCAAGATACAACTTTTTCATAATTAAATTTGAGCCTTAATGTTTAATTTTACTGCCAAATAATGACAATCTAAATTCTTTATCGTTACGGATGAAATACACAAAGTCATCAGTAATACGGCGGATCTGGAAACCAGAAACCCAGCTACCGGCGGTGACTTCTTTATCATTCATGATGGCAACATGGCTATTATCTCGCACAAAAATAGCCTGTAAGCGCGGTATATGCACCTTTGCTTTAGTTTCACTGCGGGCAATGGGGTCTGCAGCCCCCCAAGGACCAGTGGGATCGTCTAACACATTACCATTAATAACACCTTGACCGGCTAACGCAAAAGTTGAACTCATCAGGATGAAAATCGGCAGTAATAATTTAACCACGAATAAACTCCTTATTAATACTCAAGGTATAGATTTCCATCACCACTTCAGCGGTTGGATATTCTTGCATTTGATAGTCAAATACTTCCCAGTAGAATTTTTTGGGCAATTGCTCAATAGAGTCCAGGTAGGCTTGAATATCAAAGAACGCACCTGTCATGGTAATACGTAAACCATGGCGATAAAGCAACACTTCTGAGCCGCTCGACTCTAAAACGCTATTAATATTACTCGAAATAGCGTCCGATTTAATCAACTCAGCAGAGTTAACCTCTTGGCCACTGGCATTCGCCATTTTTGGCTTAGGTTGGCTTTGCTCATTTTCTGATTTTTTGTTGCTATTACCCGTGATAGTTGTCACTGGTAATGACTCGATACCAAGCAATTTCACTTTTTTCGCTCGACTTAACACATCACCTAATACCAATGCCATCTGGTTGGAATTAATTAAGTCTGCGGTCAGATCTGCTAATTTACCATTGGCTTCCTTGAGTTCATTTTCAGCGCGAGCAATACGTAACTTGATCACCTTATTCGGATCTGTCGTTAAGACTTGCTTTAATTCGGTAATGGTAAAATCATATTGTCGCTGCTGCTGTGTTAACGACGACAATTGAGTCGTTAACTGCTTGTCACGTGCATAGTTCGGCTCAAGTACAAAGCTAAAAATCACATAAACAATCGCACTCGCTAACGCGCCAACCAGTAGCACACGCTCACGCATTGATAACTGATTAAATTTTTCATTCAGGGTGAGCCAATGTTGCTTCATCATTTATTGGCCTCCGTAATAGGCGAATTAGTTAAGGTAAATGCGATAATATCATCTTCATTACGGCTAATATTAAGCTGGCTAAACTCACGCCCTTGCAATGATTTACCCGCCGAGAATTTACCAATCCAACGAGGGATCGCATCATGATTACGCGCAATACCTTGCAAGGTCATGCTGCTGCCCGCTAAACGAATTTGATTTAAGCGAATGTCTTTATCACGTTGTCGCGCCAAGTCTGACATTAAGATAGCAAAACCACTGCTTTGAACTTCAGCCAATTGTGATAATTGCACCAATAACTCATCACGGTATTTCAAGCGTGTTTTTAAGAGTTCGAGCTGTTGAGATAACGCTGGATTTTGCACATGACGAGCCACTTTGTCAGAGAGTACATCAACTTCACTTTCCAATGCCGCTACCTGCTGTTTTACGTTGCTAACCTTTGCCACTGACGCGGTAATATCATTTTCAGATAATACCGTAAGCGTCAGCATCAATAAGATGGCGCTAACAATAATCACTAGCCCCTGTGCTAACGTAAAACGCTCTTTCTTTGGCCTAAACGCCTGAGTATATAAATTTACGCGAGTCTTCATTACAGTTTTTCCAAAGCGCCGCCAATGGCAGGTAAAAATCCAATATCCACATTATCAGTAATAATCGCATGCGTTAACGGCGTCACTGGAGTAGTAAAGTTAAGTTGTATACGGGTGATGAGCGGTTCTAAAATAGCACTCGGCAAGGCTAAGTTGATTGCTTTTACTTCCGGTAGTTTTAACTGGCTAACAACAAAGTCAGCTGAGCGCTGAATTTCCAAGCTAAAATTATCTAATAACGGACTATCAAGTTGATTTTCTTGTAAATCACGTAATCGAGAAAAGCCACGCAAGCGACGTGAGAAATACAGCTGATTATCATAAATAATCGTTAAATTGATTTCTTGGTAATCTTGCTGAGCAATTAACATTTGAGTCGTTTTTTGCTCATCACCAGCACGGGTGTTAAATAGGTTTGCAGTTGCTAACTCCTCAATACCTATGCTGACCAATTCCAATTTTGCTTGCTGCATGGCCGTGACGATTAATTCAACCACGCTTTTTGGACAATAAACTAAATTGATTTTATTTTGATTAGGTACCGAAAAATAATCAAACACGACCGTATCGATCGCTTCATTAATAAATTCTTTAGCAATGAAAGGCAATGAGCTCGCAATTTCATTATCAGGTACGTTTGGCTTGTCTATTTGGAGTAACTGATACACCTGATTTGACAGCACCACATGGCAACTAGCTGCCTGTAAATGATGCTTTGTAACCATTTCATCTAACGTTTTAACCAGTGCTGACATATCAGACAGCGCAACAGAATCAAGTACTGAAATAGCTTCATTACCCGCTGACAAAGCACAAATGTCAACCCGCTGTTTAGCGATAAAAACACCCAGTTTAGCTTGTGTATTACGATTTTTTAACCAGGGTATACGCATAAAATGTTGTTGCACCTAAATAAATTAATAATTGTAAATAACGTGATGGCTATAATACTTCAATCAGCTTTAAGTAGTAAGTAAAGTGTGACATTAGCACAAAATGGACTCTTAGAAAGAGTTAAATGACCACGTTAAAGTGACGTTAAGACTCAGCCAATACACTGACTTGATTACAAAAATAACCTTGAGCGCCATAAACACCAAGTTTTTTGAGACTGTCCCACTCACTTTTAGACTCAACACCGACAGCAACCACTGTCGTCACTAAGTTAACGGTACCACCGAGGATGCTGCGAATAGCCACTTGATTAATTTGGCGTTTATGTAAATCTCGCACCAAACTAGGATGGATCTTAATAACATCAACACCTAATTTCTTGATATAGGAGGAATCCACAACGTCCTGACCAACCATATCCACAGCGATGCGGCAACCGAGCGCTTTGAGGTTTTTAACTGGATCTAATAACATAGCTAAATTACGATTTATTTGATATTCATGGATCTCAAAATGGATAAGTCCGCGTAGCGCAGCAGGCAAGCGAATTATATCTAAATACACCGCACGCATAAACCGCTTATCTAAATAACTTTGAATGTCTAAGTTGATGCCACAAGCAATTGCCTCACCCTGCTCTAAAGTCGAAATCGCATGTTCAACCGTCAGTCGGTCAATACGTTTTAATACACCGCATTTCTCTGCCATCGGCAAAAATACGCCGGCATGCACCCACTCGTTATTTTCATCTTTTAGTCTTGGGGATATTTCATGCCCAAGTAACTGTTTATCTGCCATGCTTAAAACAGATTGCTGTTCATAATAAAAACCATTGTTATTAAAGGTTTTATCAAATAGTGCTCGCCATCTCACGGTCCCCTTCGAATGTACAGGGGAAAGCTCTTCTTGCTCATACAAGAACCAGCCAGAGCAACCTTGTAACACCGCAATTTTTAATGCTTGATCGACACTTTCTAGTACCTCTTCAGCATCTTCGCCGTAGTGGTAAATAGCCACGCCGGTATAAAATAATTCATCACAATCCACGGGGGTTGATAAACCAACTCGCGTGAGTAACTTATACAACTGCTTCATCACAATCTCAGACTCAGGACCAGTGATCCGAGGTAATAAAACAATGAATTGATCACCCCGATAACGCGCGAGTACTGAATCTGTAAAACGATCTACAAATTTACTTAACAGTTCACTGACTGATTTTACCATCTCGTCAACACTTGCTACGCCATGGTTATAATTTAGTTGTGATAATTCATAGAGTTCTATTTTAATAACCGTACCAGCGATAACACCTGGATCGGATAACATCGCCTCTAGTTGATTTAAAAAAGAGTCTCGATTACCAATCCCCGTAGACGCATCCACAAACGCATTAGTACGCATGTAAGAATCAAAACGACTACGTTCTTGTTTCGTATCTTCCAGATCAGCGATTAATTTATCGAATGCACGACTTGTTGCTTTAGGCCATTCTGAATCTGTACCGACAGCCACTTTAAGGTGGTCACCATTCATGATTTTATAACTGCGCATTGACAGTAATTCGGCGCCATACATGCCTTTTCTTAGCAACCTAATTGCAATCACTAACCCAAACAACGCAATCACTAACCCAGTACCAACACCAGTTAATAATACCGGCGGGTATTCCATCGCATAATACGGCGACAACATCACCACCTTTGCAGTAAAGTCATTATTAGCGCGTAATTTAAAATGATACTCTTTAAGAAAAGAGGCAACGGCGTCGGTATCAGGCGTGTTAGCATCAAAGTAATAACTAACGAGCCCCTCTTTTTCAACCGTTAATTGTAATACCGAATGTGCACGTAATAACTCTGGCAGCCAGAATGCAAAACGAGGCTCGCTATCTTCCATTGCAAGTTGCTCATCCATCACATCAATCAGACGGGAAATATTTTGTTTTTGAGTTTCAATTGCCAATTCACGTAAACTCACCGCACCGCCAAGTAATACAACGCCAACCGATGACACCACACAAAAAATAATAAAACCAATCAGTTTATTGGTAAATTTCATATATTCTTATACATCCCTATATCAGAATCTAATCTTGTAAAAACTTAACTTTATTGATGATAACGAACTTACCGTATCATTATCGATTCTACGGTATTTCAACACGAAAAGCAGATAATATACCAAACAGAGTCAAGAATAAAAAACCAGTTTAGCGAGCAGTACTAATAAATAACAACTAATTTTAAAGCAAATGAAGTATAAATGTGATCTTAACCCACCGCTAAAATGAATATTCTGTTTTTCATATATAACGTTATGATTTCAAATCATAACGTTATGCCGCCATTTACTTTGCAGCCTATGACGGAACGACAAATAATAAAAAACCCCGAAAATCGGGGCTCTTTTATTATCATGTTAAACAATCAATTCCGGCTCTGAAATGATCTAGAACGGAATGTCATCATCAAAGTCAGCAGATGGTTCGTTAAAACCTTGCTGTGGTGCTTGAGGCGCTGCTGCAGGTGCTTGCTGTTGTGGAGCATAGCTTTGTTGCTGTGGAGCCTGTTGCTGTGGCTGTTGATTATAGCCACCTTGCTGTTGCTGCGGTGCAGCTGCTGGCTGTTGTGGTTGACCCCAACCTGCATTTTGGTTTTGCTGTTGTGGTTGCTGGTTGTAAGAAGAACCACCACCTTGCTGCTGTTGTTGACCGCCTTGACGGGCACCAATCATCTGCATTACACCATTGAAACCTTGTACTACAACTTCTGTAGTGTAACGGTCCTGGCCATTTTGATCTTGCCATTTACGTGTTTGTAATGCGCCTTCAATATATACCTGTGAACCTTTACGTAAATATTCACCAGCAATTTCTGCTAGTTTACCGAATACAGCAACACGGTGCCATTCAGTTTTTTCACGCTGTTCGCCAGTTTGCTTGTCACGCCACGATTCACTTGTCGCAATCGTTAGATTGGCAACCGCGCCACCATTTGGGAATGAGCGGATTTCAGGATCATTACCTAAATTACCAAGAATAATTACTTTATTTACGCCACGACTGGCCATGCTAGCTCCTGTGCTGTTCACGAACCAGGTTCAAAGCCTGGTCTATTTCAAAATCTTTAGTCGCTTTTAAATAAGCAACCTGCTCTTCTAATACTACTACAGCTTCATTAATACCGGAAAGCGATATTAGCTTTTCGGCGATTAATTCAGCGTCTCTTTGGTTAGCAATGCTCACAGCGATAGTATGTGCCTTCACTTGACCGACATTCTCTAAGCCTAAAGAAATAGCAAACCACACTATCATGACCGCAGCAATAATAAAGAATAAACCTTGCGAGCCTAATTGCGAATACAAACTACCAGCAATAATGCCGCCACAAAATGCACCAGCAAACTGTGACGTTGAATAAATGCCCATTGCCGATCCCTTAGCACCAGCCGGAGCCGACATAGAGATCATCGCAGGTAACGATGCTTCTAAAAAGTTAAACGCGGTAAAATACAAAATAATTGCCAGACCAAACAGCCATAAATTACCATGAGCAAAACCCATGACGCACAAGGCGCTCCCCATTAACGCGATTGCAAATAAGAAAAATTGTTTATTCATTTTCTTTTTCGCCGCAATAATCAACATCGGCACCATCAATATAAATGATAGCAGTAATGCAGGGAAATATATCCACCAGTGGTGCTCACCAACCAGTCCTGCCGACTCTAATTCAAATGGCAATGATACAAATACTGCAGTCAGCGTTAGGTGTAATAAAAAGATACCGACATCAAGGCGCAATAATTGCGGATCACGTAACATCGCTCTTAATTTGTTCTTATTCGTACTCGCATCGCCCGCGGGCGCTTTGGTTGTTGAGTTCGGTACAATATAGTACACCACTAACATACCAACGATAGCCAAAGCAGCGGTCACAAAGAAGATGCCTTTAAGACCAACCCATTGTGCTAATACAGGACCAGCCACCAGCGAAAACGCAAATGACAGACCGATGCACATACCGATAACAGCCATCACTTTAGGGCGTTGTTGTTCGCGGGTAATATCAGCAGCTAATGCCAAAATAGCGCTGGCAACGGCACCTGTACCTTGTAGTATACGTCCAAAAGCCACGCCGTAAACGGAATCAGCCATGCCAGCAACAATACTACCAACGCAAAATAAGCCTAAGCCAGCGATAATGACGGGCTTACGACCAATACGATCAGATAACTGGCCCATCGGTATTTGCAGCATTGCTTGAGTTAAACCATAAGCACCAATAACGATACCAACCCACAACGGCGAATAACCGACTAAATCGCGCCCATATATAGCAAATACCGGCATGATCATAAATAACCCCAGCATTCTTAAACCAAATACTAGCGCTAGCGACACCGCTGTTTTTTGCTCTAATTTAGATAAAGCTACATTATCCATAATTAATCCATCAACCCTTTAATATTTACAGCGCCATGTTAACACGTCATGCTAGCTGACAATAAAAATTTATTTAAAACAATCACAGTCCCCCCGACCATGCTTTAGTATTAACAAAAAATAAAAATAACCGTAAAACACCAAGTTAATCATCACAAGTGAAACAAAACGCCAAAATAAAACGCCAATACAATGACAATAAAAGCATTAATCGAAGTTAAACCATCAATACAATTAAAAAATAAAAGTATGAGACGGCATAAAGTGCCAGGCTAACTTGACTCATTTCAGACACCCAGATATGTTAAGTTTAATTAACAACTATTTAACATTGAGTATATGAAGGGCTTTTTTGTGTCTCCCACTGTCAATCAATACTTTAGTACCACGCGGTATTGAACTTAGGCATTAGGTTTAACACTTAAATTAAGTCATTACCTCAATATTATCGCTTTATAATACCCAACATTAATATGGATATAACCACACACACTAAAGGATTAGTCATATGTCGGATTACCCAAATGTAGTACTACTGTCACAGCCAAGTCTGCAAGTCGCCACGTTAGTCTCGTGTTTAAGAGCTAAGCTCGATATACCGGTACAACAGCTGCGTGAAGTTGCCGAAATTGAACGTATCTCGATAGATGACAATTTATTATTACTGGTTGATACAGATAACCTCAGCAGTACTTCACAGGAACAACTAAAAAATAAATTGAAGCAATATCATGGCATGTTTCGTTTAGCATTGATTAATTTAAGTGACGATACCACGATGGAAAACATTTCAACTTGGCCATCAATATTCGGCGTATTTAATAAACGCGATGAACTCGATGTCGTTTGCAAAGGCATACAAAAGATCACCGAAGGTGAGTTTTGGATGCCAAGACGCACGCTTAGTTCTTTGATCTCAATTTATCGTTCAACTAAAACCGTTGATCTCGATAGAAAACCAGAACTAACAACTCGTGAACAAGAAATTTTGCGTCAGTTAATGACAGGCTCATCTAATTTAGAAATTGCCGATGCATTATATGTCAGCGAGCACACCATTAAATCGCATCTCTATAATGTATTCAAAAAAATCAAAGTTAAGAACCGTCTACAAGCGGTATCTTGGGCGAAAGAAAATCTGATATAAAAATTAATGGTTCGCAAGGCCATTATCACCCCGCTAAAATAACGCTCCCCTTTAGACTAAAAGCAACGCCGCCTCTTAGACTAATATACATAAAAGATCATATTTTATATGGTCCTTTATACTTCCTACGAGATAATTACATACTAACTTGCACTTGAAATGTTTCTTTTTTGTTAAAACAATGGTACTTGTTAATGCTAAGTAATGAGAACGTATGGATACGTGACCCTAT
Source organism: Moritella sp. F3 (assembly GCF_015082335.1). Lineage (NCBI taxonomy): Bacteria > Pseudomonadati > Pseudomonadota > Gammaproteobacteria > Alteromonadales > Moritellaceae > Moritella > Moritella sp. F3. The sequence goes on from NZ_BLRL01000009.1 coordinate 159,499, forward strand.
CGCTCGCAATTCAAAGGATCTGAAGTGGAGCAAAATAATGAGATGCATCACAGACTCCAACAAGGAGCCCAAGATGAAATAGATTTAACGCATTTAGTTAATATAATTAGTCGTGCGTTTTTACGGATCTGTGTCATCACAACGCTTGTTGCTATCATTGCAGCGGTATTCATTGCCGATTTACCCCCGATTTATAAAGCCAGCACCGTACTGCAATTACAAATACAGCAAGCAAAGCCAATTGCAATCCAAGGGGTGCTACAAAACGATATAAACAATAAAGATTACTTTCAAACGCAAATAGAGATCCTGCGTTCTGATTTAATCACCGAAAAAGTCATCAACAAGTTACAGCTATCTCAACACCTTTATTACACACAGAACAAACCTCTCACTAAATTCGCCGAGCTCGTGAGCGATATAAAAAAAATATTATCAACGGATATAGTCCCAGTAACGGTCGTTAATCCACATGCTTTTATTGCCCAGATAAAGTCCGCAGTCCAGGTCAGCTTAATTAAAAATACGCCATTACTCACCATCAGTTATGAACACTATTCACCTGAGTTAGCCGCCTTAATTGCCAATACCTATGCAGATGTATATATCCAACATAATCGTGATTTCAGAGTCCAACAAACGATCACAGCCTCGCTTTGGCTTAAAGAAGGCGTGCAAGCACTCAAAGATAACCTGAATTTAGCGGAAAGCAATCTCACCGCCTTTCTGCAGCAAGAGAACTTAATTAATGACAGCGGTATTAATAATTTCACCACGACAGAATTACAGAATCTCACCACAAAATTAAATGTGATCCGTAGTGAGTTAATTAGCGCGCAGACCTTATATCGACAAGTAAATCAGGCTGAAAATTTAGATTTACTCACATCAACATCAATTAAAGCACTATCTAATCAAGCTGTTATAGTTGAGTTGAGAAATAGTTATACTCGAGTGAAAAATAATATAGCCGAGTTATCAAAACGCTACGGTCCACTTCATGACAAGATGATCCACGCCAATGCGCAACTCAGTGTCATAGAAGATAATGCTAAAAAAGAGCTGCAACAACTCTCTCTCGGTTTTAAAAAAAGCATCATTCTGCTTGAACAAAATGAATCCGCAGTCATCGCCGCATTACAAACAAAAAAAACCGAGCATCGCACCCTGATTAAACAGAAAGCACGTTATAAAGAGCTCAATCGAGAACTCACCTCAAGTAACGAATTATATAATATGTTTTTGATGCGATTGAAAGAAACCAATCTCACCAATGATCTTAATCTATCAACAGCCACCATAACCGACAGAGCCAAAATACCGCGATCCCCTTTCAAACCGAAACGCACATTGATATTAGTTTTGGTGATCTTGCTGACACTGATGCTGTTAGTAGCACATGCGTTACTCAGTGCATTATTCTTTGTCAATCGAGACAATGTGACAAATCTAACCGTGCCATTATTAGGCTCACTGCCCAATTTTAAAGCCATTAATAAAAAATTTGAGCAACACTCCCCACAAAAGTTATTCCAGACCAATAATGTAATTTTTGAAGCAACACAAAGTTTACGTACATCACTGCAACTATCAGGAGTAACCAAGAAACAGCAGGTCATCATGGTCACGTCCAGTTCCGTCGCTGAAGGAAAAAGTACATCTGCAATTTATCTCGCGATGGCATTAGCTCAATCCCACAAAGTGATTATTTTAGAAGCCGATATGCGAAAGCCATCGATAAGAAAAAAAATGGGGATCCCAAACATCCAACGGGGACTAGTCGATATCTTGAGTAAAAGTGGTAATTTAAACAGTTATATCTGGCATGATCAGCATTCAAACCTCGCGGTACTGTCAGCGGGCGAACTTACCGACAGCCCATCTAACTTACTTATTTCTAAGCGTTTCTCAAGCTGTTTGGCGATCTTAAGATCACAGTATGATTATATTATTATCGATTCACCACCAAGCTTGCTTGTCAGTGATGCGCTTATTATTGGTCAACACTCTGATTTTAATATTTTAGTTACCCGTTCAAACAAATCTAAAATGAGCGAGCTCAACAACACTATCGAATTACTGGCAAAACATGGCGTCAGTACCAATGGCATTATCTTAAACCAAGAACCTTTAAAGAATGATAAGCGCTATCAATACTATTATAAAAGGGAGGCTGCACTGGCCTCATAGCCATGCGAAAAACCTTATGCTTACATTACGTTACCTGCTATTAATCCTCTGCTCTGCACCATTTAACCTACTGGCAGAGCCTTCACCTGCTTACAACACTGATTTAGGTATTGAAATAACGCCGAGCCTAGCAATCAATTACAAGTACGACGACAACATAGCCAATGTCAGCAGTAACAAAACAGCCTCCAACTTAATTGAAATAATGCCAGCGTTACGTATTGAAGGAATAAAATACAATAACCAATTAACGCTCAACTACGCAGCAAAAAGAAATCTATACAGCGAAAGTGAAAATAGTAATTTCACTGACCATACATTACAAGCAGGTATTAGTCGCGCCATGAACAGGCGACATACATTAGCATTGCTATATCAGTTTGACCAAGGCCACGATGCTCCCAACACAGGGGTCTCAGAAGGTGACGTTCGAGTCGCTGAACCTGCTATTTTTTATGCTCAAGCTATAGACCTTAGCTATCGCTACGGCAGTCAATCCTCAACTGTAACGCTAGCGCCCAGAGTCAGCTTTAATAACAAGCGCTACGATGAGGACAATAGTAATTACACAACGGCTGCAGATTTCAATGAATACGATTACGGCCTTGCCATTTATTATCGCCTTGCCGCCAGTGTTAACTTGTTAGTCGACATGGGTCATATCAGCACAAATTATCGAGACACTGGCAATGCTAAAGACAGCACTCAAGGCAGCGCTAATTATCTCGCTTATAGTGGTATAAATTGGGATATTACAGGTAAAACACAAGGCGTAATAAAACTGGGCTATGAAAAAATTAATTTCGCCGATAATAGTCGTACAGCGCAAGCGGATCCAAGCTGGGATGTTGGTATTCGCTGGTCACCAAAAACCTATTCCATCATCAATATCAGCGTCAGTCAAAAAATACGCAATGCAGTCACAGGTACTGACAGCATTGAAACCAATAATCAATCCATCAACTGGCAACATACCTGGCGTTATAATTTATCCAGCTCATTGGCTTATAGTCACCGTGATGAGCTATACCAACAGAGCAAACGTAATGACAATAGTCACCAGCTTAATATGGCATTAGATTATCAATTTCGCCGCTGGTTAACATTCGGGTTAAGTTATGGATACCAAAATAAATCATCGTCAGATTCACGACTCGCTTATGATAAAAGCATCTACGGTCTAACCAGCAACTTGGTCTTCTAGATGACTAATATGAAAGGATTCAGCATGTTTAATCTCACTCTGTGGCAACTCTGTTTATCACGGTCTTGTTTATTACTATCCTGTTTATTACTATCAACATCTGCGGCGGCGCACCAGAAGCATCACAACTATACAGTCGGTGCTGGCGATAAAATCGCGATTGATGTCTATGGTGAAACAGACCTGAGTTTTAATGTCATCATTGATTCTTCCGGCACTATTGATTACCCCTATCTTGGCGAAATAACCGTTGTTGGCTTAACGCCAAGTGAAATAAAACAAAAAATACATAACGGTTTAGAAGGGTCTTACCTCATCTCACCCAAAGTGATGGTCAGTATCGCCACATTCCGTCAGTTTTATATTAAAGGCGAAGTAAAGCGCCCTGGAGGATACCCTTTTCGACCAGGCTTAACCGTTGATAAAGCCATTGCTCTCGCAGGCGGTTTCACTGAACGCGCGGCAAAACAGTCCATCATGCGCTCGACAAATAGCGATCTAACCAAAACACAAAGCGTCAACATAGATGATCATATCTCTCCCGACGATATCCTTAATATTGCGGAGAGTTTCTTCTAAAGTAATGCCTAACAAGTTCGAGTATGCGATACTGACTGATTATTTTATGTAGTGTGAGTTATGTATGGATCAAATCATTGTTCGGGGCGCACGCACCCATAACCTTAAAGATATCAATGTTGAACTACCGCGCGATAAGCTAATTGTGATCACAGGGTTATCCGGTTCTGGCAAGTCGTCATTAGCATTTGATACGCTTTATGCAGAAGGTCAGCGTCGTTATGTGGAATCACTTTCGGCCTATGCGAGACAATTCCTGTCCTTGATGGAAAAGCCCGATGTCGATCATATCGAGGGACTCTCTCCGGCGATCTCTATCGAGCAAAAATCAACATCGCATAACCCACGCTCAACGGTTGGTACAATCACCGAGATCTATGATTACCTGCGTCTATTATTCGCCCGTGTCGGCGAACCACGTTGCCCGACTCATAATGCTCCTTTAGCAGCACAAACAATCACCCAAATGGTTGATCACGTGTTGGCATTAGAAACGGGCCGTAAATTAATGTTATTAGCACCGATCGTGAAAGAACGTAAAGGTGAGCATGTTAAAACCCTGGCTAGCTTAGCCAGCCAGGGTTACATCCGCGCACGTATTGACGGTGAAGTGTGTGATCTTTCCGATCCACCCGCATTAGATCTACATAAAAAACATACTATTGAAGTGGTGATCGACCGCTTTAAAGTCCGAGATGACCTGCAACTACGTCTGGCGGAATCCTTTGAAACCGCACTCAATATGTCTGGCGGTACGGCTTATATTACTGATATGGATGATAGCGATGCAGAACCTATCGTATTTTCGGCGAACTTCGCTTGTCCGCAATGTGGTTATAGCATGGCTGAGCTTGAACCGAGAGTGTTCTCGTTTAACAATCCAGCTGGCGCTTGCCATACCTGTGATGGGCTAGGCGTACAGCAGTATTTTGATCACGACCGCATTATTATCAATGCCGACTTAAGTCTATCAGGCGGCGCGATCCGTGGTTGGGATAAACGTAATTTCTATTACTTCCAAATGCTGACTTCATTAGCGAAGCATTATAAGTTTGATCTGACCAAACCGTTTAATTCATTAACCACTGACATTCAAAATTACATCCTGCAAGGTAGTGGCGAACAAGAAATTGAATTTAACTATGTCAATGATCGTGGCGATATCGTGCTTCGTCACCACGCGTTTGAAGGCATTATTCCTAATATGCAACGCCGCTATAAAGAAACAGAATCTAATGCGGTACGTGAAGAGCTGAGTAAATATTTAACCACTAAATCTTGCGAAACATGTTCTGGCTCGCGTCTACGCCAAGAAGCTCGTCACGTCTATATCCAAGAAACGACACTGCCAGAAGTATCTAGAATGGCAATAGGTGAAGCATTTGATTTCTTTGCGGGTATGGAACTACCTGGTCAAAAAGGTCAAATAGCCGAAAAGATCCTCAAAGAAATTGGCGATCGTCTTGGATTCTTAGTCAATGTTGGGCTTAATTATTTAAGTCTAGAGCGCAGTGCTGATACCTTATCTGGTGGTGAAGCACAAAGGATCCGTCTGGCGAGTCAAATCGGTGCAGGTCTGGTTGGCGTGATGTACGTACTCGACGAACCCTCGATCGGCTTACACCAACGTGATAACGAACGCTTGTTACAAACCCTGATCCACTTACGCGATCTTGGTAATACCGTGATTGTTGTCGAGCACGATGAAGATGCGATCCGCGCGGCTGATTACGTACTTGATATTGGCCCAGGTGCAGGTGTGCATGGTGGTGAGATCGTCGCACAAGGTAATGTTGATGATATCTTAAAAAGTAAAAAATCACTGACGGCAGATTACCTCAGTGGTCGTAAAGCGATTGAGATCCCAGCGCAACGAACACCGTTAACCGATAAATGGGTTCACCTCAAAGGTGCCACAGGTAACAACCTTAAAAATGTTGATCTTTCGGTTCCCGTTGGCGTGATGACCTGTGTAACAGGCGTATCAGGTTCTGGTAAATCAACCCTGATCAATGATACTTTCTTTAAGATCGCACATATCGAATTAAATGGCGCAACGGTAACAACCCCCGCGCCTTATACGTCAATTTCAGGACTAGATCAGCTTGATAAAGTGGTTGATATTGATCAAAGTCCTATTGGTCGTACACCACGTTCGAATCCAGCGACCTATACCGGAATATTCACAGCTATTCGTGAAATTTTTGCTGGTACGCAAGAATCTCGATCTCGTGGTTATAAACCGGGCCGCTTTAGCTTTAACGTTAAAGGCGGTCGTTGTGAAGCCTGCCAAGGTGATGGTTTAATCAAAGTCGAAATGCATTTCTTACCTGATGTTTATGTACCTTGCGATAGCTGTAAGAGCCAACGCTATAATCGTGAAACATTAGAAATACGCTACAAAGGCAAAAATATTCATGAAGTATTGGATATGACCGTTGAAGAGGCTAATACCTTCTTTGCGCCGATCCCGCCTATTGCCCGTAAATTACAAACCTTAATGGATGTAGGTCTGTCTTATATACGCTTAGGTCAGTCAGCGACGACATTATCGGGTGGTGAAGCACAGCGCGTTAAACTGGCTAAAGAATTATCAAAACGCGATACCGGCCAAACCCTGTATATCTTGGATGAACCGACGACAGGTTTGCATTTCCATGACATAAAATTGTTGATGAAAGTGTTACATCGCCTACGTGATCACGGTAATACCATTGTCATTATTGAGCATAACCTGGATGTCGTTAAAACGGCTGACTGGGTGATCGACCTTGGTCCAGAAGGCGGTAGTGGCGGCGGTGAGATTCTGGTTGCAGGTACACCGGAAACAGTAGCTGAGCATCCAGACAGCCATACCGCACGCTTTCTAAAACCAATGCTTGAACGTGCAAAGCAGCTTCAAGTTATTAACCAAGAGTCATAATATGAACTTAACAACATTGAAAAAAGGATTTTTCATTACGTTTGCCATATATATGTTGATCGGGATGCATTATTTTCAGCATAATGGTGGCGGTTCTGGCCTACACTTGCCTTTTAATCCTATTGGCTGGATATTTATTTCCAGCTTAATCGGTATCGGCCTATGGCAAGCGACATTACAAGCTAAACTGGTTTATTCACGTCTCAGTTTAATGTTCATCGCTGCCACGTTAGTCATGTTAATACCGGTATTATATGCCGACCCAGTAGTCGCAGGGCTTAGCTACACGCGATTATTCGGTTTAGTCGGTGGCTTACTGTTTTTTATTGCCTTGCAACAATTGCAGCTTAATCAACAACAACGCCTAATGTTATTGTATCTCATCTTAGGTGCTGTCTTTGTCGAAGCGCTATTTAGCCTAGTGCAGTATTACCTGTTACCCGTCAATAATACGGTGGGTTATCAAAAAATAGCCAATCGCCCGTATGGTATTTTTCAACAACCGAATGTGTCAGCATCATTTTTAACAACCGGTATTGCGCTGGCTTTATATTTGCTGACACAGACCAAGTTAGATGAAAAAGGTAAACGGTTATTTTGTTACGCCACCACCTTCATGGCGGTTATTCCGGTGATATTACTGCAATCACGCACCGGTTACTTGTCATTATTGATTGCCCCACTGATGTTATTACCTTGGGTATGGCTACAATTACGCGAATCTGAACAAACAAAAAATCTGTTTATATGGTTAGCGTGTTGCGTTATCGCAGTTGCAATTAGTACTTACTCTCTCGAAACGGCAGATAAAGTGGCGCGTTCAGCAGCCGCATTAACAGATCCAGGTGCTCGTGTACCAATCTATCTGCATGGTTTTAACATGTGGTTAGAAAAGCCCTTATTAGGTTGGGGTTACGGCAGTTTTGAAGTTGCTTACCTCAACTCATATAGCGAAGCATTAAGTCAAGGTTTAGCCTTACCCGGCTCTCCAGAAAATCTCGACCACCCCCACAATGAACTCATCTATTGGGGCATTGAAGGTGGGCTCGTAGCATTAACTGGCATCGCATTATTAGTGATTGGCTTCTTACGTATTATCGTCAAGCAACCAATCTGGCAAGGTTTGGCTTTATTAGGGCTGGTGTTCCCGCTGGTATTGCACAGCCAAACTGAATACCCGTTTTATCATGCCATCGTACACTGGGTCGTCTTTTTAACCTTGGTTTGGTATATCGGCTGTCGTTATGGCAATACCAAAAGCATCACGTTTAATTACACCTTTTTATTACGTACTTTAGCCTTATTGATCCCGCTGGTAACAAGCGTATTCATGCTAACAACTTTACATACCAATAAGCTACTAACGCAATATGAACGCAGTGATCGCAGTGATATAACGCCATTAACAAAAGTTGTTAACCCAGTGGCTTGGATCACACGGTTAGAGTTCAACGCCATGATGTATCGTTTACAAATTGCCATGTACAATAATGACATTGCAGAGCTAAATAACTATATAGATTGGGCTACAGAAATCAGCCAGAAAACCCCAAGAGCAAATATTTATATTAATTGGGTGCGGGTATTAACTAAGCTAGGACAAAATGAAGAGGCAAAGGTCTTGTTGCAACGCACTGCGTTACTTTACCCAAGTAATAAATGGGTACAACGCTTGGCTGCTAGTCAAGCTGATAGCACGCAGCCTTAATAGACAAATCTTGATTAGCTAAGAAATTAGATTAAAACCAAAAAAGCTCCAGCCATTATTAATGACTGGAGCTTTTGCATACTAGAACATTAATAGAGCTTTTCTATTAATTCAACGTTTCTTCTAGCGCACGTAAACACAGCGCAACGTTAGCAGGACGTGCAGCATAACCCATCAAACCAATACGCCATGCTTTACCAGCAAACGCGCCAAGACCAGCACCAATCTCAAGGTTATAAGTTTGCAATAACTGATTACGTACAGCCGCATCATCAACACCTTCAGGAATAACAACGGTATTAAGCTGTGGTAAACGACATGATTCATCAACGATAAACTCAATGCCCAGTTTTTCCAAGCCGGCACGCAGTGCTAAATGTTGCTCAGCATGACGTGCCCATGCATTTTCTAAACCTTCAGTCTGTAATTGCACTAAAGATTCATGCAATGCATACAGGGTATTCACTGGTGCAGTATGGTGATAACTGCGCTTACCTTCACCTGACCAATAGCTCATGACTAATGTTTGGTCCAAGAACCAGCTTTGTACTGGCACTGTGCGGCTTTTAATTTTTTCAACCGCTGCAGCGCTAAAGCTCACAGGTGAAATACCAGGTACACACGATAAACATTTCTGCGTACCTGAATAAATAGCATCAATGCCCCAGTCATCAACATACAGTGGCACACCACCGAGTGACGTCACCGCATCTACAATAGATAAACAGCCATGCTCTTTTGCTAGTGCGCACAGTGTTTTTGCATCAGACAATGCACCAGTAGATGTTTCTGCATGAACAAAAGCGACAATTTTCGTGTCAGGGTGCGCTTTTAGTGCTGCTTCAAGTTTTTGTGGATCAACAGGTTTACCCCATTCATCTTCCACTTTAACCAGCACACCACCTGAGCGAGTGACATTTTCAGCCATACGGCCGCCAAACACACCATTGATACAAACTATCACTTTCTCGCCAGGCTCAATTAAATTCACAAAGCATGTTTCCATACCAGCAGAACCTGGAGCAGAAACAGCCATCGTACAAGGGTTTTTAGTTTGAAACGCATATTGCAGTAATTCTTTGACTTCATCCATCATCTGTACAAACGTAGGGTCAAGATGGCCAACAGTCGGGCGACTTAACGCCTGTAGTACATTAGGGTAAACATCTGAAGGACCTGGGCCCATCAAAGTACGTTGCGGGGGATAAAAAGAGGTAATGCTCATTCATTTTCCTTGTCATTTATGAGAATGTCGATCAGAAGCAGCACCTTTAACCATGCTACTTTCATCCAACGTTCTAAACTATCTGTAAGCTTACTTAAGTATTAAGATAGATTAATTTACCATTGCGACGGCATATTGCAAACAACAAAGCAAAGTTTTGTTTACAACGCGGCAACAAATTGGCGTTATTCATCAGCTTACCGTTGCAATATAATCAGCAATGCCGTCAAGTAACATCTGTACAGATATCATCACTAGCAACATCCCCATCAGACGTTCTACAGCCGCTAAACCTTTTTCACCAAGAATACGGTTAAAGCCTTCATAAAACATTAAAATAAACGCACTCAAGCCCCACGCAATAATTAACGCAGCAGACCATTCAAACATTTTATCCGGATCTTGATGAGCTAATAGTAATAGTGCGGCGAGAATTGAAGGACCGGCCAATAAAGGGATCGCCATTGGAACAATGAAGGGTTCTTCACCTGCCGCCAGGCCAGTTAGCCCTCCTTCACTTGGAAAGATCATCTTAATTGCGATCAAGAATAAAATAATACCACCGGCGATCCGCACAGCTTCTTGCTTTAAACTTAAGAAACCGAGGATCTTTTCACCCAAAAATAAGAATAACAGCATAACAAACAGTGCGATTAGCAACTCACGGATCATCACCGCACGTCGACGTTTTTTATCAATATGCTTTAAAATAGATAAAAATATAGGTAAGTTACCTAGCGGATCCATGATCAAAAAAAGCATCACCGCTGCCGAGATTATTTCCATTTCCATTAACTTAAACTCCCTAAATCATGCAATTAACCAACTGTAACTACTGAGCTCAATATACCAGAGCAATTGCATATATACAGGCTTTAATCATAGTCAAAAGAAAACAAAAATAGCGACTAACATAGTGATATTAACTGCGAGTAATAAAATGAGGAATTGAATCTGTGAGTCGAGTCATAATGGTAGGTAAAGAAAGGTGCTTATACATTGATACATGATTAATCATAATTCACTGACCTCATCATCGCGATAGTGAATTATGATTACTGGATTAGACAGTCACAACCTGAATGACTAACTAAGGGCTTTAGCCAATAAAGCTTGCTGGTCAACTGTAAACGGTAATTTTAGTGCCGCCTCATGACCTTTTTCTGACATTTTCGCCCATGTCTTTTGCACGATCACAATCAGTTTTTCTGGCGTATGCTTTTCTGCAAATGCGCTAAAATAATATTTTAAGAATACCAAACAAATGACATCTTCAAGTGCTTGAACTTGTGGGTCACGCTTAATTTTTTCTTTACGTAACATCCGGCCAATCGCGTGTATTTCATCTTCTGCACAACCGACTTGTACTGCAATCTTCATCGCTTCTTCGGCATGTAAACGACCGAGTGACTGACGCCATTTATAATAACCTTCACGGCCTAGAGGATGATCGCTACGTGGAATACTCCAACGTTTAATATGCTGGGCACGAGCGGCGATTTGCAGCGCTGTTGACGCTTCAGGCATAAATTCAGCCAGACACTCACTCATACGAATGCCATATAGCCATTCTTTTGGCTGGGCTACACCATCAACGAGTTCAATTACTGGGTCACACTGATTTATTTGATCGATTAATTCTATTGCTTGCTGTATCCGTTGCTCTGACATGACATCCTCGTTATCAGTATGGTTATTTTACCTATACTAACAAAGCAGAGCCTGAGTTACTGCTAAAGTATCGGAAAATAAGCAATAAAGAACACATCATTCCTTATGATCGATTTGTGAAGGTGGGTGCGGTTCGATATTTTCACCATAAAAATAACCGACAACAGCACCTGCTAACTTTGATTTTGCCGAGACAGCTACTGAATCATTGCCTAAATTATTACCAGAGCCATTACCCAAAATAGCAGCGTCATCAATAGAAGAAGCAAAAAGATCATCGAGCGAGACAACATGAGAATGGATATTTTCACCTTTTAATACGCCTGTGACACTGGGCAGTTGCGCGGCTAATTCTTTCACATCATCGAGTTGTTTTAAGCGTAATAGATCCGCCAGTGCGGTTTTAATCGTATAGTTAATCTCGCCAAGCTGCCCACGATCATCAATATCGAGCATTGCTTTAGCTAAGATCGCCTGACGTAATAGTAATAGTTCAGCAATAATAGTCTCGGGAGGCTGAGCCATATCAATCGGTAATGTGGAACGTTCAAATCCAGTATTGCTGCGATCATCTTCATCGACAGCATGCTCGAGCACAACAGCGGCACGATCTTCATTATCAGTAAATGGTGAGGGGTCTCGAGGCTGTTTTCTCTTGTGCTCGGGATCGTTTTTCTTCGGGTTGTAATTGAGAAGATCTTTTTCTGCCGTACTATCATTCGTTGAAGCGGACGCACTATCAGGTGTCACGGCTGGCGTGATTTCGCGTTTTTCGGCGTCACGCTCTACCGCTGCAGTCGTCGGATTTAATGCATTCGGAATAGCGGTAGGTGGCGGGATCACTAACGCCATATATCAGCCACATGATGAGTGATTGCATGAGTTAAAGTACGAGCACAAGAATGCGCTATATACGCACTTTCTAGACAAGACATATTAACTGATAATTGTGTAAACATATCCTCCCCCTCATTGTCGCTAACCGTCATCAAATAATCGCAGCACATCAAAAAACAACATTAATGATGGTCACTTAAGTTTATAACGAATTCTTGAGAAATGTCTGCAATTTATTAACAAAAAGCACAGGTTCCGAAATAAACGGCGCATGTGACGATGCCTTAAATATCAAACTCGATGATTGCGGTAAGTGATTATCCATCCAAGCCACCGTTGCTTGTGGTACCAGAGCATCTAAACGGCCATAGCAACGATAAAAAGGCATTGCTAATGAAGATAAATCAGCACGTAAATCCACTCTCTCCAACAACCTTAATCCATTACTTAGCGCCTGTTCATGTGGTTGTGGTCTAGCAGCTAATAAGGATTTTAATTGCTTAATGTCTTGTTTTGCCGTCTCGCTTCCCATGCCCTGAATAGCGAGAAATCGGTTAATTGTTTGCGGTAAGTTTTCTTGTAACTGTTGCTGGAATTGCGCTAATACTTTTTCAGCAATGCCTGACCAAGCGGGTATATCAGCAATTTTCGCCGTTGCCATAAACTTCGGCGAGCTAGCGACCGTCACTAATGCAGCAACACGTTGCGGATATTGCAGCGCAAAATGTGTCGCACAAAGCCCACCTAACGACCAACCTAACCAAACAGCATGTGCAGGGACGACATCCACTAATGCATTAGTGATGGCAACTAACGTACTGCTATCAGCGTAATTTTCATGGCTAAAACCAAAACCAGGTAGGTCAACCAAATGTAAACGATAATGCGTAGATAATAACGGCACAACCGATTGCCAGCACGCACTATTTAGTCCCCAACCATGCAGTAATACTAGATCTGGGCCTTCACCAACAATTTCGACATGCAACTTTGTACAAGGACTTACATTTTTACTTTCTTTGGCGATAACGTCTGGCATTTGATCCTACACTTGAGCAATAATTTATTGCCTCGAGGATATACCAATCAAACCTCTAGATACAACTAAGATACGCAAATTCAGTGTGGCATTATTACAACCACGTTGTTATTTATGCGACATGCCTATCGACAACCCACAACCTTTCTTGTGCCTTTTATGTCAACAGGAACTGCCCTACTTACCACTCTCGTACTGCCTAAGTTGCGCATTACCAAAAGCTAAACACCAGCCACATCAGCATCAGCACTGCAATGAATGCCAGCAACAGCCTCCACCATGGCAGCAATTAATTACCTGCATGAGTTATACTTTAGAATGCCAATATTTAATTAAACAATATAAATTTGCGCAGCAACCCCAACTTCACTTACTCTTTTCACACCTGCTAAGTCGTCGTATTGCCAACCAAGTCATACAAGATAACTATCCTTTACCTGATGCCCTTATTGCGATCCCGTTACATAAAAAGCGTCAGTCAAAACGCGGTTATAATCAGGCTCAGTTAGTCGTTAAGGATTTGACAACGCAACTGCATATTCCACTTATCGCCGAGGGCACATTTATCCGAACTAAAAATACTAAAGCACAAGCGCAACAAACCGCGAACCAACGAAAAAATAATATGCGTGATGTATTTCAAGTAACCCAAACCATAAACGCCAAACATATCGCAATTATTGATGATGTTGTCACCACAGGAGAAACAATACAAGCCGCTTGCCAGACGTTACTTGCAGCAGGGATAGAACGTATTGATATATGGTGTATCGCCAGAACATTAGCGGATTAGTGGTTTATCATTTGAAATAGCGTTACAATTAAAGACATAGTAAATTAGTCAGGTATGACAAAGAGGACATCATGATAACAATTACTGAAGCGGCACAAACTCACTTTGTAAAATTACTTAGCAACCAAAAAGATGGCACTAACATTCGTGTATTTGTCGTTAATCCAGGCACAGCAAATGCAGAGTGTGGCGTATCATATTGTCCACCTGAAGCAATTGAAAGCACTGATATTGTATTACCATTCAGCGGTTTTGATGCATTAATTGATGACATGAGCAAACCATTCTTAACCGATGCTTATATCGATTTTGTGACTGATAAGATGGGTTCTCAATTAACACTGAAAGCACCAAACGCAAAAGTACGTGCGGTAGCAGATGATGCTCCACTGTCAGAACGCGTTGACTATGTGATCCAAACTGAAGTTAACCCACAGCTTGCTGGCCACGGTGGTAACGTAGTATTAACTGAAATTACTGACGACGGTATCGCGATTCTACAGTTTGGTGGCGGTTGTAATGGCTGTAGCCAAGTAGACTTCACGTTGAAAGAAGGCATTGAAAAGCAGTTATTAGAATTGTTCCCTGAAGAATTAACAGCAGTTAAAGATGCAACAGAGCATCAAGCTGGTGAGCACTCTTACTACTAATAATTATTAGTCTAGACTATTTATTAATAGTCATAGCATTCGATTTAACTAAATCGGAAATAAAAAAAGTGACGGCTTTCGCTGTCACTTTTTTTATAGACAAAACTTATCTACAAAGAATAATTATTCGCCTTTCTTATCTCGTGCTAACAAGTCCAATGCTGCTTCTTTAGCAGACTTATTCTCATATAACACTTGATAGATCTGTTCGGTAATTGGCATTTCCACACCAAGACGCGCAGATAACAAATAAACTTCTTTGGTATTACGATAACCTTCAACAACCTGACCGATCTCAACTTGCGCTTCATCAACGCCTTTACCAGCACCGAGTGCAAGACCAAAGCGGCGATTACGGCTTTGATTATCAGTACATGTTAGTACTAAATCACCCAAGCAAGACATACCCATAAAGGTATTTTTATCGGCACCGAGCGCTTCACCTAAACGGCATAACTCAGTCAAACCACGAGTGATTAAAGCAGTACGCGCGTTAGCGCCAAACCCAAGTCCATCAGACAAACCAGCACCAATAGCAATCACGTTTTTTACCGCGCCGCCAAGTTGTACACCAATAAAGTCATTATTAGTATAAGTGCGTAAGCTACGGCCACAATGCAATAAGTGTGAGATATCATCTGCAAACTGTGGGTCTGTTGATGACACACTGATCGCCGTTGGCAAACCAGCTGCGAGTTCTTTCGCAAACGTAGGGCCAGATAACACAGCTAAAGGATAATGCGTACCGAGAATATCAGTAGCAACGTCCTGTAACAGACGCCCCGTTTCAGCTTCTAAGCCTTTCGTTGCCCAAGAGATACGCGAGTCTTCACGCAAAAATGGTTTAATCTGCGCTAATACATCACCAAATACATGGCTAGGTACAACAATCAGAATATCACGACTTGCTGCAATCGCTTGCTGTAAATCAGATTCTAATATCAACGCATCAGGAAAAGCGATACCAGGTAAGTAGGCTTCGTTACTACGCGCTTTAGCGAGCTGGGCAATGTGCTGAGGATTATGACCCCACAACACGGTTTTATTACCGTTACGTGCTAAAGACATAGCTAACGAAGTACCGTAAGAACCTGCGCCCAATACTGTAATCAAGGCTGCATTAGTCATCACTTAAGAATCCAGTTTTTGCTCTGCAGGAGCTTCAGCTGCTTGTTGTGCTTGTTGAACATAAGATGCAAATAAAGCATCGAAGTTAACAGGTGCAAGGTTAAGCTGCGGGAAAGAGCCACGGCTAACTAAGCTAGCAATTGTTTCACGTGCATATGGGAATAGGATGTTTGGACAGAAGGCACCTAGGCAATGTGCTAATTGACCTTCGCTTAATTCACCAACAGTAAAGATACCTGCTTGTTGTACTTCACATAAGAACGCTACTGTTTCGCCATCTTTAGCTGTTACAGTGAGTGATAAAACAACTTCAAAAACACCTTCACCGAGCTTAGAGCTACGCGTATCAAGATCTAATTTAACTTCAGGTTTCCATTCTTGTTGGAAAATCGCTGGCGAATTCGGGCATTCAAAAGATACGTCTTTAAGGTAAACACGTTGGATATTAAATTCTTGTTGGCTTGCTGATTCTGACATAAGTAAATTCCAATATTTTATAGTTTCAAACTGAATAATTAATTGCTTAGTTATCTGGCTACTAGACTATTATTTTTTAACAGTCGGTAAGTTAGCTTCTTGCCAAGCTGCCATGCCACCAGATAAGTTATAAACAGTAGTAAAGTCCATTTTCGCTAGACGATTTGCAGCGCGACCTGAACTCATTCCGGTGTCGCACATAACGATGATTGGGGTATTTTTGTGTTTTTCAATCATCGCTAGCTTATTTGCTTCAATATCAGCACTAGGAACGTTAATTGCGTTTAAAATATGTGACTTACGATAATGTTCTGCTGCTCGTACATCAACAATAATAGCGTTTTCTTTATTCATTAAAGTTGTCGCTTCGTGGTTGTTCACCGACTTAACTTTAGACATAGCACTCGTGCCAAATGAATAAATAAGGAAACCAGCAATAGCTACCCAAGCGAGAGATAAGGCTGGATTATTTGAAGCAAATTCAATATATTCTTGCATGTGATTATGACTCTAAGATTTAATAATAATGGATTATTCTCAACGGAGTATACATGTGACAAGGAATAAAAGCAGCTCAATAATAAATTCCTCACAGCCGTTATGAATAGCTAAACCATAAAATGAATAACGTTTTTTCTATAATGACGCTAACACCTCAGCACATGAAACAGCTATTTATGTAGTAATATTACCGATATTTACAATTAAATATCTTCAATATTCTACCTGGATCATAAATATGAGCCGATCAGGCCACTGAAAGTGTAGTAATATTCCTATATTTAAATTAAATAACCGAGAGGTAAACTCATGTCTAAGGCTAAGAAAACAATTGCACTCATCATTATGGATGGCTGGGGCCACCGTCTTGATCAACAAAATAATGCTATCGCAAGTGCAAAAACACCGATTTTAGATAAGCTATGGCAAGATTGCCCAAGCATGTTGATCTCGAGCTCAGGCTTAGATGTGGGGCTACCTGATGGCCAGATGGGTAACTCAGAGGTTGGTCACGTAAATATCGGCGCTGGTCGTATCGTTTATCAAGACTTAACTAAAATCGACAAATCAATTGCTGACGGTGAGTTTAACCACAACCCAGTATTGGTTAAAGCCGTTGCAGGCGCTGTAGCAAATGATAAAGCAGTACATATTCTTGGTTTAGCATCGCCAGGTGGCGTACACAGCCACGATGACCAAATGGTCGCTATGATCGATATGGCAGCGAAACAAGGTGCAACAAAGATTTATCTACATGCATTCTTAGATGGTCGTGATACACCACCACGTAGCGCACAAGGTACATTAGAAAAATTTGATGCCAAATTTGCCGAAGTTGGCGTGGGTAAAACAGCAACATTAATCGGTCGCTACTTTGCAATGGACCGTGATAATCGTTGGGATCGTGTTGAAGAAGCATATAACTTATTTACTCAAGCACAAGCGTCACATAAAGCAGACAGCGCGATTGCAGGTCTAGAAGCTGCATATGCTCGAGATGAAAATGATGAGTTTGTGAAAGCGACAGTGATTGGTGAGTCAGCACCGATTGTTGATGGTGACGCCGTTATCTTCATGAACTTCCGTGCCGATCGCGCACGTGAAATTACCCGTGCATTCGTTGATACTGATTTCACCGGATTTGAGCGAGCTACAACACCTGCATTATCTGACTTTGTTATGCTAACTGAATATGCAGCAAGCATTGATGCAAGCGTAGCCTTTCCATCAGATAAACTAGTTAACACGCTAGGTTCAGTACTTGAACAAAACAATAAAACGCAGTTACGTATTTCAGAAACTGAAAAATATGCGCATGTTACCTTCTTCTTTAATGGCGGTTTAGAAGATGCATTTGCTGGTGAAGATAGAGAATTAATCCCATCACCACAAGTTGCAACGTACGACCTACAGCCAGAAATGAATTCAGAAATGCTCACAGATAAGTTAGTTGCAGCAATCGAAAGTGGTAAATACGACGCTATCATTTGTAACTATCCTAATGGCGATATGGTTGGCCACACAGGTGTGTTTGATGCAGCGGTACAAGCATGTGAAGCCGTTGATAAATCAATCGGTCGTGTAGTTAAAGCACTAGAAAAAGTCGGCGGCGAATGCTTGATCACTGCCGATCATGGTAACGCGGAAATGATGGTGAACCCTGAAACAGGTGGTATTCACACTGCACATACTAATTTGCCAGTACCACTAATCTATTTTGGTCGTGATGCAGTACCAGCTGACACAGGTCGCCTATGTGATTTAGCACCAACACTGCTGACTTTACTTGGTCAAGAAATTCCGACTGAAATGACTGGTAACAACCTAATGAATCTGAAATAATCGTTTCCCTACGGGGAAAGGATAACGTCATGACATTTATTAAAAACAGCATGGCCTATAGCGTTATAGGCCTGCTGATATTGCTTTCATTAAACACTTATGCAGCCAATAATCAATCCGAACTGAATCAACTTCGCAACCAGATCAAAGTCCAAGACGCATCCATCAAAAAGCAGCATCGCTATTTAAACGATCTATCAAAACAAACTCAAAGTACCGATCGTGCTATTAGTAAAGTGGCCGCACAACTCAGTAATACCGAATCTCTCATTACCAATATCGAGCAGGACCTTAACGCGCTCGTCATAAAACAAAAAGCATTATTAAAAAGTAAAAAGAAACAACAAAACATCCTTTCCGCACAAATCGAAACAGCCTATCTAAGCGGTAATAATGATTATCTAAAACTACTTCTTAATCAACAGAACACCAATGAGATAGAGCGTTCTCTCGTTTATTATCAGCACCTTCATACAGCACGCGCAGCCTCCATTGCCGAATTTAATGACACCTTAGCTGAAATTGAAAAAAATGAAATTGAACAGGAAAAAATAAAACAGCAATTACTTGTCATCAAAGCCTCACAGCAACAAAAAGCCAAGCAATTAGCACAGCAAAAATCGCAACAAAAGAAAAGTAATAGAAATATTGCTTACAGCATCAACAAACAGAAAAAAACACGAACAGAATTAGGTATTGCAGCTCAGAAGTTAAAACAACAAATTGCATTATTACGAAAACAACAAGAAATAGCGTTATTAAAAAAACAGCAAAGCGCGCAAATCTCATTATCAGGCTTAAAACAATATAAAGGTAAATTAGACTGGCCGATAAAAGGTAAAGTTCTGCATAACTTTAATAGCAAACGCTTTAATAATGTCAGTTGGCGTGGCTTGGTAATCAGTGCAAGTGAAGGCAGTAAAGTCAAAGCAGTTAGCGCTGGCAAGGTCGTCTTTGCAGATTGGCTACGTGGGTTTGGTATGGTAACGATTATCGACCACGGCAAAGGCTATATGAGCTTGTATGGCCACAACCAAACTTTACTTAAAGTTACGGGTGAAAAAGTACGCAAAGGTGATGTGATTTCATTAGCCGGTCGCAGTGGTGGTCAACTAGAATCTGGGGTTTACTTCGAGATACGCCACAAAGGTAAAGCCGTTAACCCACGCTCATGGCTGAAGCGTTAATAAACTAGATTGCAGTTTGTATTTCTAGATCCGTAATTAAGAACAAAGCTTGCTCACGGTTTTCACCACAGACATCATAAGTGGCCTTGAATGTATCGCATAATGGCGGACGTTCAGGGTCAGTAAATATCAAACACAGATTATCTGCCGATAAATTAACGCAACGCACGCCAGCAGGCTTACCATCAGGCATTCCAGGTATATAACTTGTAATACTTGGCGCTTCACAGCACGCGCCACAATTCATTCTGCATTGCATAAAACAAACCTTAAAAATATAATGATAATAGCGTAATATTAGCCTGTATCTAAAAAAGGGAACAGCATGAGATTATCAGCATTTACAGTAACAGTATCCACACCACAGTTACTTATTGATATAACAAAATTGTATCGACCATTTCAGCATGGTGAAGCAGAAATTAAAAACAGCTTCGAGACATTACTGCAGGACGATAGCCAGACGCTATTTGTTACTAAATTTAATGACCGCCATATCGGAGGCTTAATCATGCAGCATGATGCTACAACATTATTTTTAAGCTGTATAGCGGTCAGAGATATAACTCAGCAACGTGGCGTAGGTAAATACCTTATTCAGCAAGCCATCGAGCAAGCTAAAACTCAGCAATTACAGACAGTGACTGTAATTAAATCGGCACAAATAACAGCTGAACTATCAGCGTTCTTAATACATCAAGGCTTCACTGAACAAGACTCAGCACTTCACTTTAGCTGCTAAGAATTTCAGGTATAAAAAAAGCCGATATCAATGATATCGGCTTTTTTCGTTCAAGACAGCGTCTTGAATCTTGTTTAGCGTTTGGCGATGCCCTACTCTCACATGGGGAAACCCCACACTACCATCGGCGTTATTACGTTTCACTACTGAGTTCGGAA